>JBIIKT010000141.1:0-3735 GCA_044233055.1 Microbacteriaceae bacterium | reverse complement strand
TGCACTGCTGATGTCTCTCTCCCTCCTGTCCGCGGCCTCTCTCGCTGGCTGCACCCCGAGCAGCGGCTCTGAAACGCCTGCGTCGTCACCGGAGGCCACCGAGCGTCAAGCCGGCGAAAAGAGCACACGCATCTGCATTCAGAACGAGTCAGCCACGGAAGTTACCGCGAGCTTCAATAGATTCGATGGAATTAACGGAGATCCAAACGCCGACTACGTCGTCGGGCTCACAGCCAACGGCGGAAGCGTGTGTGCAGATGGCTGGTACAGCAGTCCCCCGGATGTGTCGGCGGACCTCATCTACATGACCGGTGACGGAAAATTTGTGACGTGGCAAGTGTCGGCCGAGAACCGCGCTTTCGATCCGCCCAATGGCCGCATTATGGATGACGGCAAAAACGGCGTGTGCAGAGTATTCGCCGTGGGCGATGGCCTTTACCTCGCTGATGGAAACAAGGCCTTTTCGATCACGCGAGGTTCAGACAGCGGATTCATCGAATTTCAGGTCACCATCACCGACTCCACCGATGTCTCGCAGAAGTACGACTGCACAGATAGCTACTTCCCCGGCTAGCGACACTTACGTTTCGGACCTTTCGCGATAAACTTTGAAGATGATTAAATCTGTCGTGCGTTCAACCGGAATTGTCGCTGTCGCCTTCGTTGCCATTGCTGGACTTGTTGCCTGCAGCACGACTGAGCTTCGAGAAGCCGCCCCCGCAACGAGTGGTGTCACCGAGCCGGCGCAATCCGCCGCCGTAGTATGCCCCGAACTGGATAAGTCAAACTCAGAGACGATGCAACGAAAAGTTACCCTCATCAACGAGACATCGATCGACGTCAAACTCAAGGTTGACAATGACTCGTGGAGTTGCAGCGATTACAGCGGGAAAGACAACCCCTCGCAGTTCAACAACCTCGTGATCTCGCCCAACTTTGGCTCCACCCCGGTCCAATTTCTGGTCACGGTAAAGCTCAGTGCGCCAGCGTTCAACATGGGCGTTCAGGGCAAGGTCGGTAGTCCCGATCTGCCCTGGGTAAGCCTGGCGTCAACAGGCTTTAGGTGCGGCGGTCTGTGGGGTTGTTCGCCTATTCAGGGAAATGCTTTGGCTAAGGTGCCGCTGACCACAAAGACGGGCGACCGGTTTGGGTGGTTCTTGCTCTCTAGTTCGGATCACACCGGCGAGACCGACGACAAATACTTCAATTCGCTTCGGTTCTTCTCGATGGATAGCTGGGTGACCGGCTAATCCAATTGGCGATTCGACGCGGGGCCTAACCCACCGCCGGGAAGTGAGCGTCACTCCGTCGGCGGATGCGCCTCGGTCTTGCTGAACGAGTGAACGGTTACGTTCTTCGTTTGCCTTTTTTCACGATGGTGACGACCGTGACGAGCCCGGCAACCGCAACGAGCGCCAGCAGCGTCCACAGCACGCCCCCGGGGACATCAAAAGAAACCGAAAGCTGACGCGTGTTGAGAAAGACGATGAGAAATCCCACCACAAGACCCAGAATTTGCTGATGAATCTTCGTCACTAACCAGGCCGCCAGGGGTGCTGCCAAAATTCCACCAATGATGAGAGCGAGCACCGCGTCCCAGGGGATTGCGCTCGATCCCAGTCCGAGCAGGAAGCCGATGCTCGCACTCAGCGAGACCACGAACTCTGCCGTATTCGTTGTGCCGATTGCTTTGCGCGGTTGCAGCACACTCGACACGGTCAAGGACGTGGTGACGACTGGTCCCCACCCACCTCCGCCCGTGGCATCAACGAAACCGCCAACGAGCCCCAGTGGAACCAGCCATCTTTTGCGACCACTGCGTGCCGAAATTTCCGTTCTCACCCTCACGAACTTGGCGATGATCACCACTCCCAGCACGAGCAGAATTCCGGCAGTCCATGGGACGGCCGCGCTGAGATCAAGATTGCTCAACAGCATCGCTCCGATGAAGCCGCCGACTGCACCGGGAATCGCAATCTTCGCAAAGGTTGGCCAGTGCACATTCCCGAACCTGATGTGCGAAACCCCCGAAACAGCTGACGTTGCCACCTCGGCAAGGTGAACAATCGCCGAGGCGGCAGCCGGGTTATACGCAAGAAGCAACAGCAGGCTGGTGGCCGATACTCCGAAGGCCATGCCCATGGAACCGTCGATGAGCTGGGCCACGAAGCCCGCGACGGAAACGAGGAGGAGAGTCCACACTCGGCAACACTACTTTCTTAATGCGCCCGAGGTGCGCGAGCGGGACGGGGGGTTGGCTGCCTCAGGAAGCGCGTCTCACTCGTGACCACTAGTGACGACTCGTTCGTTCCGAGTCCCAGTGCTTTCGCGGCCCAAACATGATCCGTTGCACGATTCGGTCAATGAGTTCAACTCCGAGAACTCCCACAAGACCAAACGCCAGGGTCACCCAGAGAAGGTTGCCGTCGAGCGTGACGAATCCAAAGAAGTCTTGTGACACAGGAACAAAGAAAACAAAGGCGAACCCGAGGTACATGGCCGCAACAATCAAAAATCGCCATCTGTTGAACGGCCGCGAGAGGGTGACGAGCACCCACATTCCCGCCAGCGCAAGGAACATACTCACGGAGGTCTGAGTCTGCTCCTCGGTAAAGGTCTGGAATGACTTTTGAACCACGTCAAGAGTGACGACGAGTCCGCCAATCATCACTCCGGTCGGAATGCAAAAGGCAAGAGAGCGTTTCAAGAATCCAGGCTTGTATCTTCGCGCGTTCGGCAAGAGGGCCAAAGCGAACGCGGGAAGGCCGATGGTGAAGAGATCGTTGGCCGAAAGCTGACGCGGCAGGAACGGGAAGGCCCACAGCATGACCCCGAATACGATTGCCAGAACCATGGCCCACGCCGTTTTGGTCAAGAACAGACGTGACACGCGCTCCACGTTGGCGATGACGCGACGCCCCTCTGCCACCACACCGGGCAGCGACGAAAACGCGCCGTCGAGCAGCACCAGGCGAGACACGGCCTTGGTCGCGGCTGACCCGCTTCCCATGGCAATGCCCAAGTCAGCCCGCTTGAGGGCGAGTGCATCGTTGACACCATCACCGGTCATGGCCACGACATGGCCACGGCTCTGTAGTGCGATGACCATGAGTTTCTTCTGCTCGGGTGTGACGCGACCAAAAATGTCGTGTTCTTGGAGCACGGAAGCAAGCTCCTCCACATCTTCGGGAAGCTCTCGAGCGTCAAAGCCATGACCATCAAAAGTGAGACCTGCCGTGCGAGCGACAGCGGCCACAGTGCGCGGGTTGTCACCAGAGATGACCTTGAGTTTTAGCCCCTGAGAGAGGAAGTACTCAATCGTTTCACGGGCATCGCCGCGCACTTTCTCACCAAAGGTGATGATTGCGACCGGGCGAATCTTTTTTGGCAATTGCTCGTCTTGCACGGTTCCCGGTGAACTTGCCAGCACGAGTGTGCGAAGCCCCACTTCGGCGCGAGCACGGCAGAGGTCACGTACGTCGTCGGCACCTGATTCGAGCACCATTTCGGGTGCCCCCAGAATCCACGTGGTCTGCGCATCATCTTGCACGGCAGACCATTTGCGCGCCGAAGAAAAGGGCGTCATTGCAACCGCAGTGACGGGGTCGTGCGCCGAGAAGTGCTGCGCGAGCGCCAGAGCGGTGGCATTAGCGTTCTCATCCGCCCCAAACCACGCGAGCGCTCGAGACCACGAGTGAGCCTCGTTCTCTGGCACGAGCGAGTGCACGTCGTTGA
>JBIIKT010000140.1:0-3744 GCA_044233055.1 Microbacteriaceae bacterium | reverse complement strand
AGGGCCATGAGCACCGTGTAAAGCGTGAGCTGATCGCTCAGCCCGTTGGCGCGGTCACCGGCGATTATCTTCTCGTCGGCGGCGGCGGCCTGCTCCTCGTAGGGACCAAACAGTTCGGCCAGATACGTCTCGTCGTCTTGCGGAGAGATGTAAGGCGAGTCAGGACTTGCCGCGTTGGCCTCGTCGGCAGCGGCAATCGCCGCGGCGAACGTGTCGCTCACCGATGCGAAATAGATGGCGTCGGCCTTTGCCTGAGCTAGAGCCGCCGTTGCGGCATCCCCGGACTCAACCTCAACGTTGAGTTCGAAGAGTTTCACGAGTGTCTGGGCATCCTGCACGTACTGCTGGTTGGCTTCGAGGTACATGGACTCGGCTTCGGTCTTGTAAGACTGCCCCACCGCGTAGGCGCTCGCCATCTGCGAGTCGTACAAGGCTGCCTGGAACGACGTGTAGGCCGTTGCCACCGACACCAAGCCGAGGCAGGATACGACGATGATTTCGATGGACTTTGCAAGCCACGTGGAGAATGAACCTGCCTTTTTTGATGTGGCTGACGTGGACACGGGGCTCCTGATCTTTTTTGGGAAACACTGGCGTGAATCGAAGTGTCGATGGGTGCCGAAGATAATTTATCCGGCTACGAACCAATGCTAGCGGGAGCGTCGGCTGGTCACCACCGCAAGAAGTTTGGCCAGCGACTCTGTGACCGGCGCGGTGCCGTCAATGTGCACCTCGGGTGACTCGGGAACTTCATAGGGCGACGTGACCCCGGTGAGGTTGAGCGTGGGGTCTTTCGCAGCGCGAGCGTAGAGGCCCTTGGGGTCGCGTTCGGCGCAGACGGCCACCGGGGTGTCCACAAAGACCTCAACAAAGTCACCTTCGGCAAACAGGCCGCGAGCCAGTGCGCGGTCTTCGCGGTAGGGCGATACGAGCGTGACTATGACCACGCAGCCCGTTTCGAGTAGTAGCTGCGCCACGCGCGATACACGGCGAACGTTTTCCGAGCGATCTTCGGGAGAGAAGCCCAGGTCTTCACTCAGCGTCTGGCGGATGGTGTCACCGTCGAGGATCACCGTGTGTACGCCCTGGTGAAACAGCTCCACCTCGAGGGCGTTGGCCAGCGTGCTCTTGCCGCAACCGGGCAGACCGGTGACCCAGAGAACTGCGCCACGGATTCCGGTCGCGCGCTCGCGCGTCTGCCGATTGAGCGTAAACGCGTGACGCGTCACGTCCGACTTTCGGGTGAGCCCGCCGCGATTCATGCCCACCGCAACGGTCTCGCCGGTGGCGCGATTCACGATGATAAAGCCACCCGTCTCGCGCGACTCGCTGAAGTGGTCGAGCGCAATGGGGCGCGATGTACTCACTTCAACGCGCGCGATATCGTTCACGCCCAGGGGCTGACCAACCACCTGCTCCCCGGATTCGGGATTGAGCGTGAAGCGCGTGACGTCGATGTGACAGGGCACCTCTAGCGGGCCGCACACGAGGTTGTACGACTGACCCAATGTGATGCCGTCTGGCGAGAGACAGACCAGATCGGCAAGAAAACCTTGGGACACCGAAAGAGTGTCCCAAGCACTCGCCTCAATAATGAGGTCGCCTCGACTCACGTCAAGCTCGCGATCGAGTTCGATCGACACGGGAGAACCGGCACACTGCTGGGTTGCCCAGCCCACCTCAACGATGTGGGCCGACTCGCCCGAGGGGAAAACCGTCACCTGCGAGCCGACCTCGGGCGCGCGGCCCGACAGCCGACCGAGGTAGCGACGCGTGAGCTCGATCCGGTTGACGAATTGCACGCCCATTCGAAATGGTGCGGCGTCGCGCGTGACCGTGCGCGACGCGCGCACGTGGGCCGACAATCCTTCGAGAGCGGCGTAGAGCGTGGGCCACTCGCCCGCCGGGAACGTGGGGTCAACCTCGATCACGTTGGCGCCGGTGCGACCGCTGAGAGCCACAACGGTTACGGTCGCGCTGGCATCCTCGGCAATGTTGTGGTGGGTCATTGCGGCCAGACGCTCGGTGAACTCAGCCGTGAGTCGACTTACTACCTCGGCAACATTGTCCACGGCGTCGAGTTTGTTGAGTGCCACCACGATGTGCCGAACGCCCATGAGTTGGGCAATCAGGGCGTGCCGTAACGATTGATCGCGAATGCCGCGGGTCGAATCAATCACGAGAACGGCGACGTCGGCAGAGGCCGCCGCCACGGCCATGTTGCGAGTGTACTGGGCGTGGCCGGGGGAGTCGAGCAGCATGAGGCGCTGGCCGGATTCAAGCGTGAGTGTGCGGTGGGCGACATCGATGGTGATGCCCTGTTCGCGCTCAGATTCGAGGCCGTCGACAAACAGGCTGTAATCGAGGTCGCCATCGATGGGGTCGTGAGAAGTCACGTACGCAATCTCGTCGAGCGTTGCAGTTTCGGTTCCGAACAGCAGGTGACCGAGAAGTGTGCTCTTACCGTCATCAACAGCGCCGCAAAAGACCACCCGAACAATCGGGTCGACATCGGTGGGGGTCGTCATTAGAAGTACCCCTCTTTCTTCTTGGCCTCCATCGACGCGCTGCCGCGACCGTCGATGAGACGACCGGCGCGTTCCGAAGTTCGGGAGGCCTCGAGCTCGGCGATGATGTCGTCGATCGAGGCTGCGGGGGATTCCTCGGCTGCCGACAGGGGGTAGCAGCCCAACGTGCGAAAGCGCACGTTGCGGGTGGTCACCACGTCGTCGGGACTGAGTTCGAAGCGATTGTCGTCAACGACGATGATCTTGTCTCCGCGCAGCACGGTGGGACGCGGAGCTGAGAAATAGAGGGGCACGACCTCGAGTTCTTCGCGCCGGATGTAGCGCCAGACATCAAGCTCGGTCCAGTTGGAGAGCGGAAAGGCGCGCATGGTCTGTCCGGGTTGCAGTCTCAGGTTGGGGCTCGTCCAAAACTCGGGGCGCTGGGCCTTCGGGTTCCACTGGTGACCGGCCTCGCGCAGAGAGAACATGCGTTCCTTGGCGCGCGAGCGTTCCTCGTCGCGCCGCGCTCCGCCAATGGCCACGTCGAAACCGCCGTCAGTCAGCGCGGCGCGCAGGGTCTCCGTCTTCATCACCCTCGTGTACTCGTCGGCGGTGCGGGTAAAAGGGGTGATGTTCTCGGCCGCCCCCGCGGGATTCGTGCGCACCTGAATCGGCACGTCCCACTCCGCACTCAGTCGATTACGAAAGGCAATCATCTCGCCGAACTTCCACGTGGTGTCGACGTGTAGAACGGTGAACGGCAGTGGGCCGGGCGCAAAGGCTTTGCGCGCGAGGTGCAGCAGAGCCGTGGAGTCTTTACCAATGGAATACAGCAGCACGGGCCGGGAGAAAGCTCCGGCGCACTCGCGCAGCGCCCAGATGGCTTCGGATTCGAGTTCGTTGAGGATTGCGTCGTGGGGCGAAATGATGGGGTCGTGTATTTCGAAGGACACAAACTTAGGGAGGACCGGCATGTCACTCAGCGACCTGGCTACCGCCTAGTCGCCACCCTCGATGTCGACCTTAAGAAAGTGGGGAACCCCGAACTTTCGAAAAAGTTCGTCCAGACGCACAGTGCGAACCCGAACTGTTTCAACTGCCATGCCGTCTTTTACGGCCCACGACTGGCGCACCGACGACCAGTCGTCCTTGTCCACGTTGATATAAAAAGGGATTTCTTTTTCTGGGCCGCGAACAATTGCCCGCTCAACAACAGCGAGACGTTTTTCTTTGATGG
>JBIIKT010000139.1:0-3784 GCA_044233055.1 Microbacteriaceae bacterium | reverse complement strand
TTGATTCGTAGGTGCGCTCAATCAGATGGTCGCGCGACTGCGTCAACACCTGAATGGTGACGTCGTCGGGAATGGCGTTGGACTCAATCAGCTCACGAACGAAGTCGAAGTCGGTCTGACTTGCCGACGGAAAACCCACTTCGATTTCTTTGTAACCCATGCGCACGAGCAGGTCGAACATGATGCGCTTGCGCTCGGGGCTCATCGGGTCGATGAGGGCCTGGTTGCCGTCGCGCAGGTCGACCGCGCACCAGCGCGGTGCCTTCTCAATGCGCTTTGCGGGCCACGTGCGATCGGTGAGATCAATCCCGAGGGACTCGTGGTACGGGCGGTACTTGTGCACCGGCATCTGGCTGGGGGTCTGGTTGTTCTTCATAAGTCTCTCCTGGCGTCAAAGGTGGTCGCCTAGCGCGAACTCCGCGACGAGGGAGGCTACTGAGATGCCTCGTCGCGGCGACTAAGAAGAAGGAGACCACAACGCATGTCTCTAGGCTAACACCGCCGCGGCGTTCCGTCACGGTCTGGCACTGGCTGAACCGGAAATGTGGGGCTGCCAGCCCTGTCGGCTAAAAGCCCAGGCGCTCCAGTTTCTTGGGGTCGCGCTGCCAGTCCTTGGCCACTTTGACGCGGATGCTCAAGAAGACGTGTCGGCCAAGCAACGCCTCGATCTCACGACGAGAGATGGCGCCCGTCTCTTTGAGGCGTGACCCCCCGTGACCGATAATGATGGACTTCTGACTGTCTCGCTCGACAAAAATGTTCGCGTAAATCTCCAGAAGATCCTTGTCTTCACGCTCCACCATTTCGTCAATGGTGACCGCCAGCGAGTGCGGAAGTTCGTCCTGCACCGTCTCGAGCAGGGATTCGCGGATGAGCTCGGAGATTCGCTTCTCGGTGTCGTCGTCGGTGGTGGTGGCCACATCGTAGAGCGCATGCCCCTCGGGAAGAAGCGCGATAAGCGTCGAGGCGAACTCGGTCATGTGCCCTTCGGTGACCGCCGAAACCGGAATGATCTCGGTCCAGTCACGCAGTTGCGACACTTCGAGAAGTCGGGCGGCAGTCTTCTCCCGCGAGGCGGCATCGGTTTTCGTCACAATGGCCACCTTGATGGCGCGCGGGTACATCTCGAGCTGTTCCGAGATGAAGCGATCGCCCTTACCCACGGGTTCATCTGCGGGAAAACACATGCCAATCACGTCGACGTCACCCAGAGTCGACTTGGCGAGGGCGTTCAGGCGTTCCCCGAGAAGTGTGCGTGGGCGGTGGATGCCCGGCGTATCGACAATGATGAGCTGGCCGTCGTCGTGGTTCACCATGCCCCGAATGGTGTGACGGGTGGTCTGGGGTTTTGCCGAGGTGATGGCCACCTTCTCGCCAACGAGGGCGTTCATGAGCGTGGACTTGCCCACGTTGGGGCGTCCGATAAACGAGACAAACCCGCTGCGAAAGATCGGGCGCTCGGCCTCTCGCTTGGCGCTCTTGGAGGGTCTCACTTGTCGCCACCAAAGGCCGCTTGAGCATCGAGCAGCTCTTGATCCGGCCAGACGAGAATGTTCGTCACTCGGCCGCGGCGGGCCTCAACGCGGTCGGCCTCGAGGTGCAGACCGCTCACAACTACGCGGTCGCCCACTTCGGGCACGCGCTCGAGCTCTTTGGCAAGCAAGCCGCCGACCGAATCAACCTCGTCGTCGGTGAGGTCAAGTCCAAACAATTCGCCCAGGTCCTCGATGTGCATGCGCGCGGATACGCGGTAGCGTCCGTCGGGCAGAGCGAGCGCTTCCGGGGCACCGCGGTCAAACTCATCGCGGATTTCGCCCACCAGCTCTTCGAGCAGGTCTTCGAGCGTGACGAGACCGGCAATGCCACCGTGTTCATCCACCACAAAGGCGAGGTGCGTCGAACTCGCCTGCATGTCGCGCAGGGCGTCATCGGCCTTCTTGAGTTCCGGGAGAAACACCGGTTCGTGCGCGAGCGAGCGGACAGAAGCCCCGCGTGGGGCTGACTTCTTGTCGAGGGAGATTCGGGCGACGTCGCGCAGGTAGAGCACACCCACAATGTCATCCGTGTCATCGCCAATCACCGGTATCCGCGAAAGCCCGCTGCTCAGGAACAGGGCGCCCGCCTTAGCAAGCGACGTGTCGGCCTCGACCGTGACCATGTCGATGCGCGGCACCATGACCTCGCGCACGTGAGTGTCGCCCCACTCAAAAATCGAGTGAATAAGCTCGCGCTCGTCTTTCTCCAACACATCGTGACGGGTGGCCTCATCGACCATACTCAGCAGCTGTTCCTCACTGGCAAACGCGCTCGTTCCCGGACGCCCAGGTGTTACCCGGTCGCCGAGCGCGACAAGAAGGTTGGCGAGCGGCCCCAACACGATGCGCAGAATGTGCACGACAGGAGCCGCGAAAGCTACGATGCCCTCGGGACGGACCCGTCCCACGCTGCGCGGACTGGACCCCGCGAGAACAAATGAGGCCGTTGTCATGATGGCAATTGAGATGAGCAATCCTGCCCACAGGGGAAGGCCGCTGGTGAGCAGAGCCGCGGTGACCACTACGGCCACGACCGTCTCCGCGGCGATGCGTGCAAACATGACGACATTGCGATGAGCCGCTGGCTGGTTGGCGATTGCCTCGAGTGCTCGGCGCGAACGGTGCCGCTTTGCTATCGCGCGCACATCATCAACCGACATCACGCCAAGCGCAGACTCTGTAGCTGCCATCAAGCCGGCAAAGGCCATGAGAAGAATGCTCGCCGCCACTGCGATGAGGATGTTCATGCTATGAATCTCTCTTGCGCTCGGCCAATGCAAACCCCACCAAGATGTCACGCTGAATGCCAAACATTTCTTTTTCCTCCGCCGGCTCGGCGTGATCAAACCCCAGCAGGTGCAACATGCCGTGAGTCAGGAGCATGTTCAACTCGTCTTGCAGCGAGTGCCCCGCCGTTTGGGCTTGGCTTTCAGCCACCTCGGGGCACAGCACAACATCACCCAGCAGGCCCGCGGGTGTGACGAAATCGTCGTTACCGGGTCGGAGTTGGTCCATGGGGAAGCTCAAGACATCCGTGGGGCCCGGCTCGTCCAGCCAGCGCAAGTGCAGTTCCTCCATGGGGCCAACGCCGTAGAGCAGGATGTTCAGTTCGGCATCGGGGTGAACCCGCATGGCGTCGAGTGCGTAGGTCGCCATGCGGTGCAGCACGGTCTCGTCGACCTCGTAGGACGTCTCGTTATTGATTTCGATACTCATCGCTTCTTTTGCTCCCGCTTGATCACTGCGCGCTCTTCGTAGACGGTGTAGGCGTCGACAATTTTGCCCACGAGAGAGTGACGCACGACATCTTCCGAGCTCAGGTAAGCAAAGTGAATGTCGGGAATGTCGTCGAGAACCTCTGTCACCGTTCGCAGACCGCTCGATGGCGTGGGCAGGTCGATCTGCGTGATGTCACCGGTGACCACCATCTGCGAGGAAAAACCGAGTCGCGTCAAGAACATTTTCATTTGCTCGGGGCTCGTGTTTTGAGCCTCGTCGAGGATGATGAAGGAATCGTTCAGAGTGCGGCCACGCATGTAGGCCAGGGGTGCCACCTCAATCGTGCCCACGCTCATCAGTTTGGCCACGAGTTCCGGATCAAGCATCTCGTTCAGGGCGTCGAAGAGGGGGCGGAGATACGGATCAATCTTGTCGGTGAGTGTGCCGGGCAAGAAACCGAGGCGCTCCCCCGCCTCGACGGCCGGCCTGGTCAAGATGATGCGGTTGACCTCTTTGCGCTGCAGCGCAGC
>JBIIKT010000138.1:0-3814 GCA_044233055.1 Microbacteriaceae bacterium | reverse complement strand
CCATCGAGCCTATGGTTGTGCAGCGCTCACCCCGCGGCCGCCGAGCGTCCGCGGCGGTGTATCGGAGGCGGCGACTCGGAGTTTTTGGCGGCCTTGTTGTTTTCCTTGCCCTGCTCGGGTGGTCCACCACCGTGCTTGCGGTTCCCCTGCCGTCATCCTCGGTCGCGATCGTGCAAGAACCCGTTGTTCGCGGGGAGTTGATTGCTCCCGCTGTTCCCCCTTTTGGTGTGAGTGCCGTCGTCGCCGATGACTTTGGTGCACTCGGGCTGGCGCCAACGAGCAACATTGTGCCCATAGCGAGCATGACAAAGGTCATTACCGCACTCATGGTGCTCAAAGTACATCCCCTGGAGGCGAATGAACCTGGCCCCACAATCACTTTTGGGCAGGCGGACATCGATCAGCTTGACGCGATCATCGCCCAAGACGGCAAGTATTCCGAAGTTTCCGTCGGAGACACAACAACCGAGCGGGATGCTCTCTATGCCCTGATGCTCAACTCGTCCAACAACATTGCCAATTCGCTAGCCATCTGGGCTTATGGATCGATGGATGAGTTTCTGGCGCAGACCGCTGCGTGGCTTGCCGAACAGGGTCTCAACGATACGGTTGTCGCCGACGCCTCGGGATTGAGCGCAGACTCCAGAAGTAGCTCGTCCGACCTCATCGCCATTGGTCGGTTGGCCCTCGCCAATCCGGCCCTGGCCGCCATCGTGGGAACTCGTTCCATCGAGTTGCCACTATTCGGGAGGCTAGTCAACGGCAACACACTGATTGGCACCTCGGGAATCACGGGCATAAAGACCGGAACGACAGACGAAGCGGGTGCGTGTTTACTTTATTCCGCCACGTTCACTGTGGTGCGCGAGTCCATCACGCTGATTGGCGTGACAACAGGCGCTGCACTTCAGTCCGAACTTCAACCTGCGTTAGCCACGTACGTTGCCTCGCTCGAAGCGGGATTTCGTGAGGTTGTTCTCGCGGATCCGGCACAACCCGTCGCCACCGTGACCTCGCTGTGGAACACTACGTCAAACATTGTGCCCAAGAAGTCCGTCTCGGCGGTGACGTGGTCGGACACCCCCGTGGGTGTCGAGGTTCGATTGGGAGACATTCGCGGCGGTGGAGCCGGAACAACGGTCGGAACGATGACCTTTGATACACCTCGTGGCGAACAGGTGGTTGACCTAGTGTTGGAAAAAGACCTCGCCGATCCCGGGCCGTTCTGGCGTTTCAGCCATGTCGCACAGCTCTTTGGCTAGGGCCTGAGCTTAGAGTTATCACATGTCGTGTATTCGTTTCAATACTCCCGCGCAGATGCGTCAGCTCGACGCCCTCAAAGACTCGCCCGAGCTTAACAATCAGGCCGTCGCCGCTTTTCTATCCCCTCCGGTGACGGACACCAAGATTGCGCGGCTCCGCACCATGGCCGCAGATCGCCGGGCAAAGATTCGCGAAAGTGCAGCACTTAACGTGAACACTCCCGCGGACGTCTTTGAGCAGTTGTCTCGCGATCCGGAAACGAGCGTTCGCGTCTGCGTCGCTCGCAATGAAGCAACTCCGTGCGATGTCCTGAGGTCGCTCGCTGCCGACCCCAGCGAGGAAGTTCGCTCCTGGGTGGCCATTAACTACGTTGTGCCCGCGGACGCCATGGAAGTGCTCGCCAATGACTCAAGTGACAAGGTGCGCAAGCTCGTGGCCTGGAAGGCCAGCCTGACCCCTGAAGCGCAACTCGTATAAGCGAAACGCAAGAGTAAAGGCCCCGGTCAATAGACCGGGGCCTTCTTCGCGTGCGCGAGGGGGGACTTGAACCCCCACGCCCATAAGGGCACTAGCACCTCAAGCTAGCGCGTCTGCCATTCCGCCACTCACGCGTTGAGCGTCAACTTTCGCTGACATGCGACATTATCACGAAACAGGTGCGTCACTCACTCCGACTGGGACCCGGCGACTCGCCGTCGCCATCCTTTTTGCGCAGAAAGCGCTCGAACTCTTGCGCAATCGCTTCACCGCTGGCGCTGGGGGAGTCCACGGCATCCCGTGCCTGCTCTAACGTTCCGATGTAGGCGGCCATGTCGTCATCGTCGGCGGCCAGTTGGTTGATCGATTCTTCCCAGGCGGCCGCGTCGGCAACAAGGGTTCCTCGGGGAATGGTGACATCGACAATCTCTTCGAGGCGATCGATCAAGGCCAAGGTCGCTTTGGGCGAGGGAGAGTGCTGAACGTAGTGGGGTACGGAGGCCCACAGGTTCACCGTTGGAATCTCGGCTCCCTCGGCGGCCTGAGCGAGTACTGAGATGATGCCCACGGGGCCCTCGTACTGGCTGCGTTCCACATCGAGCTCGCCGCGCACCGCGGGATTCTCGCTCGATACATGAATTGTGGTGGGGCGCGTGTGTGGCACATCGGCAAGTTGAGCGCCCAGAAACACCATGGCGTCAACATCGGCAGCCAGAGCGGCATCAATAACTTCGGTGGCAAAGGTTTGCCAGTTTCGAGAGGGCTCAACGCCGAGGAGAAGATAGACGTTACCTGCGTTGGTGCCGCTCACCGAGAGCCCCGGATCGTCGGCAACCGATGTGCTTCGCGGGGAGGGGACGAGTGGCGCGTAGAGGGTCGTCGTGGGCCACGCAAGCACACGACTGCCGTCGTCGTCAAAACTCACCGTGGGTCGCGTGTACTGATAGTCGTAGTAGCGCTCAGAATCCAGCGCGAGCAGAGCGAAAACCTCAAGGTGATCGTGCAGAGTGCGGACAGCCGAACTGGCAGCTTCTCCCGCGTCATTCCATCCCTCGAACGCGACAACGAGGATTCGACCGCCAAAAAGCTTTTTCTGTCCCATTTGTCACGCTCCCATCGTTTACTCTTCGGTTCGGCATCAACGACCGCCACGGGCGGTGCACAGAGATAACCTTACGCGCCACCTCATTCATCGCATTCGCGGGTTGCCAATCGTGCCCGACGGTCGCCCGATAGAATGGGTGAATCATGACCCGAGACGCCCTGCCCGCCGCCGTGGTGTGGGATCTCGATGGAACGGTGATCGACTCCGAGGACTACTGGATCATTGCCGAAACCGAGATTGTGGAAAGCTTTGGCGGAACGTGGAGTCATGACGATGGCTTGGCCGTCATCGGCCAGGGCCTGAGTGAAACCGCACTCCTCATGCAGGAACGCGGGGTGCCGCTCTCACGTGAAGACATCATCAGCGCAATGACATCTCGCGTGCTCAAAAAGATGGAAGAGCGCATGCCCTGGCGGCCGGGAGCTCCCGAACTCATCCGAGGGCTGTTCGACGCCGGAATACCGTTGGCCATCGCCACGATGGCATACGCGGAGATGGCCCACCGGGTCGCCAATGCAATAACCGGCGTCACCTTTTCGGCAATTGTGGCCGGCGATCAGGTGGCGAACTCCAAGCCTCATCCTGAGATTTACCTTCTGGCGGCCGAACGACTCGGTGTAAACCCTCGCGATTGCGTGGCAATCGAAGACTCTCCGGTCGGAGTCACCGCAGCATCGAGTGCGGGACTGTTTGCCATCGGCGTTCCCCTTTTCCTCAGCCTCGACGAGACCCCGGCGAGTCTTCTGTGGCCAACTCTGGCGGGTCGAACGCCCCAAGACATTTTTGATGCGTTCAGCAACGGCCGGAACAGCGCGTGACTGTGGCCCGTTTCGCGCCCGGGCCGTTACGCGCGGGGGACCGCGTTCAGATCACAGACCCCAAGGGTCGTCTCCACACGGTAACGCTCGTGCCAGGCTCTGTCTTCCACTCGCACCGCGGGGGAATCGAACACAACGACATCATCGGCCT
>JBIIKT010000137.1:0-3821 GCA_044233055.1 Microbacteriaceae bacterium | reverse complement strand
CTCAACGGGCGGGTGGCGTCGCTGCGCGAACTACTCAACGGGCGGGTGGCGTCGCTGCGCGAACTACTCAACGCACGGGCAGCTTCCTTTCGCTCGGCGCGGGCGACAGCCTCCGCCACGTCATCAATCTCGGTCTGTTCGTCGTCGGTAACAACGGGCAGTGGGTAAGAGAAAGATACCTTCTGAAAGGTGAGTGCGTTCTTGGACTTCTTGAGCAGCGTGCCCGCCTCAGCGCTTTTGCTGTGCAGCGGTGCAATATCGCGGTCGTTCTCGCCCTCGCTGGGCAAGACGATGATTTCCTGAATGCGACCCAGCGCTCCGAGTGCCGCATTCACCGAACTTATGGCACCGAAGGCCTGGCCCAAGGGCATGATCATGAGGAACAGGAACAGGATGAACGACACTAGTGAGGCAACCGTAATCGCGCCGTCGGCAACGCGGTAACCGCCCACGCCGAGCACGGTGAGGAACGCGACCTGCATGGCGATGCCGGCCACGGGCACCACGAGGGCCGAGATTTTGGCAACGCGGATTCCCATTTGCCAGGCACCCACGGCAGCCACGTCGACCTCGGCCACCTCACGGTCGGTGGCGTTTGCCGCGCGCACCGTGCGTACCGAGCTGATGGCGCGTTCCACCGCGGCAGCGAGTTCGCCCACCTTCGCCTGCGCCTTGCGGCTGGCCACGCGGATCCGACGCGACAGCACAGTGACGACAGTGACCGCAATGATAACCACGATGAGTGTCAACCCCAGCAGGATCGGATCGATGATGATCATGGCAATGAGTGCGCCAATGAATGTGAGTGACCCGCCGATCGCCTCGACGAGCCCCTGCGTCAATACGGCGCGAAGAAGTGTGGTGTCGCTACCGACACGCGAAACGAGGTCGCCCGTGCGGCGGGTATCGAACTCGGCAATGGGGAGTCGCAACATACGCGACACGAGCTGACGACGCGACGACAGAACCACGCCCTCACCCGTGCGCTGGAGCAGGTAGTGCTGGAAACCCGAGATGAGAGCCGAGGCGACGACCAGACCCACGAGGGCCCACACCAACAGTCCTAAGGTGTCGCCTTCGGTAACGCGGGTAATCACCTGGCTCACCAGCAGGGGCTGACCGAGCGTTGCGGCGGCGCCGACAATGCTGAGAATCACTACGACCACGAGCACCCTGCGGTGTTCGAGCAGGTACGGAAAAAGGTTGCTGAACTTTGCGCGGGGGCCACCCTTGGGCGCGTTGACGCGTGACCCGCGACCGCCGCCCCGGCCCATGCCCATACTCATCGGTGCCGACCTACCAAGCGACAGCGATGATGACGTTGGCCAGCGTCAAACCACCGATGAGCCACAGCACCCACGACGGAGCCGGCACGCGCTTGCGGAAGACGAGAACAAAAACGGTGATGACGATGAGAACCACGAGCTTCACGCCAATCTTGGCGTTGTCGACCTCTTCGCCCTCAACGAGTCCGGCGGAGTAGATACCCACGAGCGCCAGACCGGTGACCAACTGGGTGAGCGCACCCTCCAGCATCACGCGCATCACGACGCCCGTGCCCTGGGCGATGGCCTTCAGTTGAACGAGGAAACCACCGAGAAGCAGTGCGAGTCCAATGAAGTGCAGGATGACGAGAATGGTTGCAACGATAGTCATGGCCTCAGCCTACTTCGCTCACACTGAGCGAATGGTGACAGCGGCCTGGACGGCAGCGGTCGCCGCCTCGTCGCCCTTGTCTTCGTGTGACCCGGGGAGTCCCGCACGGTCGAGCCCCTGCTGTTCGTCATCAAGGGTCAGCACGCCAAAGCCCACGGGCTTACCCGTGTCGAGTGCCACGCGAAGGAGGCCACTCGTGGCCGCATCCGCAACAAACTCAAAGTGTGGAGTCCCCCCGCGAATGATCACGCCAAGAGCAACAACAGCGTCGGCACCGGCGTTGAGCGCGGCCTGGCACACAAGCGGCAACTCGAACGACCCGGCGCAGCGCACCAGTGTGTGCGTGGCACCCATGGTGTTCAGCGCGCGCTCCGCTCCCGCGATGAGACCGTTGCTGATCTGCTCGTGCCAGAGCCCGGCAACAATTGTCACGTTGAGGCCGGTGCCGTCCACGGCTACCTGAGGCGATCCTTCTCCACTCATTTTGATGTCACTTTCTTTTTGGGTATTTCATCAATCTGGGCAGTTCCACCAGGAAGCTGGTGGCCCATGCGGTCGCGTTTCACGTCGAGGTAGCCGGTGTTGTACGCGCCGAGCCCGACCACGAGCGGTTCGTAGCCCTCAATAGCGATACCGTACGCCTCGAGCTGACGACCCTTCTCAGGGTTGTTGCTCATGAGCCGCACCGACTCAATTCCCAGGTCGTCGAGCATGCGCGCGGCAGCAACATAGTCGCGTGCGTCGGCGGGAAAGCCCAGCGCCAAGTTGGCATCCAACGTGTCGAGGCCCGCCTCCTGAAGTTTGTAGGCCTTGAACTTGTTGACGAGTCCGATGCCGCGCCCCTCGTGTCCGCGCATGTAGAGCACCACGCCGCCCTCGCGCACAATCATGCGCAGTGCTTCGTCGAGCTGGGGGCCGCACTCGCACTTGAGCGATCCGAGCGCCTCGCCCGTGAGACACTCCGAGTGCACGCGAACGAGGGTCCCGTGCTGCGCGGGCGTGCCCGACACGATGGCCACGTGGTCGGTTCCCGTGGTGTGGTCGTGGTACCCGCGCATGGTGAGCAGCCCAAATTCGGTGGGGACGTCGGTCTCCACAACAAATTCCACCCGATTGCGGTCGAGATCGTGAGGCGCGGGAAGCGCGTCGGGGTGTGTCTCGAGGTAGTCAATAATGGCGGCCACCGTGGTCACGGCCACTCCCTCACGCTCGCCCATCTTCAGTAGCTCGGGCATGCGCATCATGTCGCCATCTTCTCCCACGATTTCGGCGATGACGCCCACCGGTTCGAGGCCCGCGAGAAGGAGCAGGTCGATGGTGGCTTCGGTGTGACCGCCTCGTTCGCGAACACCACCGTCGACAGCCCGAAGCGGCAGGATGTGTCCGGGTCGAATCAGATCGAGCGAGCTTGCTGCGGGGTCGGCCAAGGTGCGCAGCGTGAGTGCGCGATCGCTGGCACTGATGCCCGTGGTCACGCCGTGCGCGGCATCCACGGTGACGGTGTATGCCGTCGTGCGAGTGTCCTGACTGCGCTCCACCATGATGGGGAGGTCAAGACGGTCGGCAATGTCACGCGGCATCGGCGCGCAGAGCAGGCCGGACGAGTGGTGCACAATCCACGCAATCCACTCTTTGGTGGCAAACTGAGCGGCCATGATCACGTCGCCCTCGTTCTCGCGACCCTCGTCGTCGGCGACAATAACAGGCTTGCCCGCGCGGAGCTCGTCGAGCACCTGGGGGAGGGGGGTGAGACTCATGAGGGGTCTCCCTTCTGATCAATTCCAAAGGCGAGCATGCGCGCCACGTGTCGAGCCACAATATCGGTCTCGATGTTTACCACGTCGCCGGGTGTGCGATCGCCGAGTGTGGTGGCGGTGAGTGTTTCGGGAATGAGCGACACTTCGAACCACTGCTCCTTCTCGGCCGGTGAGCTGATGGTGCTCACGGTGAGGGAGACACCGTCGACGGTAACCGAACCCTTGTCCACGAGTAGCGGAGCGAGCTCGTCGCTGAGAGCAAAGCGCACCACGCGCCAGTCACCACTCTGGCGAACGTCGAGCACGGTGGCCGTGCCGTCAACGTGGCCCTGCACGATGTGACCGCCGAGGCGCGTGCCGGCGTGAGCGGCGCGCTCCAGGTTGATGGCGCGACCGACGGCAACATCC
>JBIIKT010000136.1:0-3851 GCA_044233055.1 Microbacteriaceae bacterium | reverse complement strand
TTGGCCAGCTGCTCGCGGGCAGCCACGGCCAATTGAACCTCGGAACCCGTTGCGAGAAGGAGAACGTCGGGAGTGCCCTCGCAGTCGATGAGAACGTACGCGCCTTTGGCAGTGGCTGACGCGTGAGCGAATTCGGTGGCGCTGGCAGCGCCAGACCCACGGGGAAAGACAGGAATGTTCTGTCGGGTCAGAGCAATGCCGGCAGGGCCGTGACGACGTTCTAGCATGGCCTTCCAGGCATGCGCGACCTCGTTGGCATCTGCCGGGCGAACGACGTCGAGTCCGGGAATCGCTCGAAGAGTCGCCAGTTGCTCAATCGGCTGGTGCGTGGGTCCGTCCTCACCCAAGGCGACGGAGTCGTGAGTCCAGACAAAAATGGACGGAACCTTCATGAGTGCTGCGAGTCGAACCGCCGGACGCATGTAGTCGCTGAAGATGAGAAACGTGCCCCCAAAGGGTCGCGTCTTGCCGTGCAGGGCGATGCCATTGAGAATCGCACCCATGGCGTGCTCCCGGATGCCGAAGTGCATGACTCGTCCGTAGGGATCTCCGGTCCACTCGTGTGTTGACCACTCTGCCGGAACAAATGACCGCGCACCATCAATCGTGGTGTTGTTGGATTCAGCGAGATCGGCAGAGCCACCCCATAGCTCGGGCATCACAGCCGCGAGCGCATTGATGACCTTGCCGGAAGCCGCACGCGTGGAGACCTCGTTCTCGTGTCCGAAGACGGGAAGCGCGGCCTCGATGCCGTCGGGCAGCACGCCAGCCTCGAGCCTGTCGAAAAGAGCATTCTCAGAAGGGTGAGATTGGGCCCAGGCGTCAAAGGACTTCTGCCACTCCTCGCGAGCCGCAGCGCCACGTTCAAGTGCTTTGCGCGTGTGGGCGATGACCTCGGGAGCCACGTCAAAGAACTTCTCCGGATCGAAGCCCAGAGCCTGCTTGAGACCCGCAAGCTCTTCTGCGCCGAGCGCGGAACCATGAATCTTTCCCGTGTTTTGCTTGCCGGGGCTCGGCCAACCGATGATCGTCTTCAGGATGATGAGCGTCGGCTTTGCTGTCTCAGCTTGAGCAGCCAAGAGCGCCCGGTGAAGCGCCGGAATGTCTTCGACGTATGTGCCGGTCGACTTCCAGTCAACGACTCGAACGTCCCAGCCATAGGACTCGTAGCGCTTCTGAACATCCTCGGTAAAGGCGATCTTGGTGTCATCTTCGATTGAGATCTGATTGCTGTCGTAGATAGCGATGAGATTGCCGAGCTGCTGGTGGCCGGCCAGCGACGAAGCTTCTGCCGTCACGCCCTCCTGCAGATCACCGTCGCCCGCAATCACGTAGACAAAGTGATCAAACGGGCTCGTGCCCGCAGGTGCGGAACCATCGAAGAGCCCGCGTTCGAAGCGCGCAGCGTAGGCGAAACCCACCGCAGAGGCGAGTCCTTGACCCAGTGGTCCGGTGGTGATTTCGACGCCCGCGGTGTGTCCATATTCGGGGTGTCCTGGCGTGAGCGAACCCCACGTGCGAAGAGCCTTCAGGTCGTCGAGTTCGAGTCCGTAACCGCCCAGGTACAACTGCACGTATTGGGTCAGTGAGCTGTGTCCCACGGAGAGGATGAAGCGGTCTCGACCAACCCAGGTGTCGTCGCTAGGGTCACGGCGCATCATCTTCTGGAAGAGCAAATACGCTGCCGGAGCGAGGCTGATCGCGGTGCCGGGGTGACCGTTGCCCACTTTTTCCACAGCGTCTGCCGCCAAAACTCGAGCCGTGTTCACGGCCAGGTCATCGGTGTCATTCCAATCGAGTGCCGTCATGCGTGAGGCCCATTCCTGTGAGGTGAGGTCAGAATCATTCGCAAAACTGCGAAACCATGTTTGTGCCCCTTCGAAAGAATGGAAACCCGGGGTTTTTTCTTGGCGACAAGAACCGATGAGCCCCTTTCGCGGGAGGCACACACACATGCGCTATTGCGCTCTCAGTATAGAAGACTGCCTGAGCGCACATGAGCGTGTGCTCAGCCTGTTCTCGCCTGTGCGCTCAGCGTCTCCTGATGATCGGGTGCGCTCGGTCGCCTAGAATCGCGGCAGGAACTTCTTCGCTAAGGAAATCATGCACGCAACGGTTGTGATACCACCACGAACGTCTCGTGTGCGCTTCCGTCGCAAACTGGCGGCGTATGTTGCCCTGACCAAGCCCCGTGTCATGGAACTCCTGCTCGCGGTAACGGTTCCTACGATGTTTTTGGCCCAGGGAGGTCTGCCCAACCTTCTCCTCGTCGTGGTCACGCTCGTGGGAGGCGCCATGAGCGCGGGTGCAGCGGGGGCATTCAACTGCATCATCGACCGTGACATCGATCGACTCATGCGTCGCACCGAAGGCCGCCCCTTGGTCACCGGCGAGGTGTCAACCCGCGAAGCGGTGATCTTTGCCAGCGTGCTTGCGGTGGTCTCGACACTCTGGTTCGGTTTCCTGACCAACTGGTTGGCCGCTCTGCTTTCAGTGGCTGCCATCGCCTTCTACGTCGTCGTGTACAGCCTGATCCTCAAGCGACGCACACCACAAAACATTGTCTGGGGTGGTGCGGCAGGCGGTTTTCCCGTTCTCATCGGCTGGGCGGCCGTCACAGGCTCGCTGGCCTGGCCTCCCGTCGTGCTTTTTGTGATTATTTTCCTGTGGACACCACCGCACTATTGGCCACTCTCCTGGAAGTACCGCGACGACTATCGGAGCGCGGATGTTCCCATGCTGACGGTCGTTCGCGGACCCATCACCGTAGCTCTGCAGATTGTGTTGTACGCCTGGGCCACCCTGGCGGCCTCGATACTCCTCGTGCCAATTGCCAACATGGGCCTGATTTACGTCATCATGGCGCTGGCATTGGGCGTGCCCTTCGTCGTGGAGAGCCATCGCCTGTTCTCTCGTGCGGTTAACCGCACTGACGTGTCGCCCATGCGCCTGTTTCATTTCTCAAACTTTTATCTGGCCATGCTTTTCGTTGCGGTTGCCGTCGACGCACTGTGGCGCATTCCGCTTCCGCCGCTTTAGGAGACGGGCAGTCGTGCCTTGTCAGCCACTCGCCGAAAAGATGCTGCGGTTGACGTCATGAGGGCCACGACGACGCACGCCATCAGCATGTGAATACCGACCAACAGGGGAGGCAGGCCCGTGCGCGACTGCACAATACCGACAACGACTTGAACAACGTTGGCAACCAAGAGCCAGACCAGAAGACGCACGACCATGCCTCGGCGGGCGAACCATGCCACAACGAGTGTCAGAACGGTGAGCCCCACTGCGGTGTAGGCCGGAATGCTGTGAAGGTGCTGCAAAAGCTCACTGTTCAAGTTGTTTCGTGGCGCGTCCGCATCACCGGCATGAGGACCGGAACCCGTCGTGAGGACGCCCAAGAGGATTGTTAGTGACTGGAAGCTGATCAGGAGAGCCACGAGTATGCGCAGCATCACCGGGGGCCGGCCTTCCGCTGTTCGCGGGTAGAGCAGGCACACGAAAACGCTGCACAGCGCAATCATCACCATCGAGACCACGAAGTGCAGACCCACCACATAGGGATTGAGCTGGACGAGAACCGAGATGCCCCCGATCACGGCCTGCACGGGAATACCGAGGCCGACAGCGAGCGCAATCCAGAAAAGAGCCGGTCGACGACGGCGCATGCGCACAACCAGGATGAAGGTGGCGAGGGCGGCCAAGACAAGAACAAAGGTCAGAACTCGATTAGCAAACTCAATCACGCCGTGAATGCCCATTTCAGGCGTATTCACGAGCGATTCATCGGTACACAGGGGCCACGTGGGGCAGCCGAGACCACTGGCCGTGAGGCGCACCGCCCCACCCGT
>JBIIKT010000135.1:0-3888 GCA_044233055.1 Microbacteriaceae bacterium | reverse complement strand
TCGATGTCCGTTAGCCGTGTCACGTGTGCTGAGGGGCTGAGAAAGAGGAATGCGAGAATTCCGCCCTCTTGCTGGTGTCTCAGCAAACCGACATCGCGAGGATGGGCATACGGCGCCATGGGCTCGTCAAGTACCGGATCCCCGTCGTCCCACATCACGAACGCTCCGAGTCGTGCCACCGGTGCGTAGGCCGCACTCCGACTGCCGACAACAATTACCGAGTCGCCTCGCACACACCGCAAGTAGTTGACCCATCTCACCGCGGGCTCGACCTCGGCATCCAACCGGCAAACGAAGTCGCCCAAGCCATCGGACTCGAGATCGGCGACCACGCGAGCGATGTCACGGAAGTCGGGAACAATGAGGATTGCGGAAGTTTCGGAAGCAATGGCGTTTCTTGACATCTGCGCCATCATCACCGACCAGGCGGTCGTCGGCTGTGACCGTGAGTTCACTGCTTGGGTCATCGGAACAGTCACGGCGAGGCGAGCGTACGCCTCAGCATGTTGATCTAAGCCTGCCACCGCTCGAGCTGCAATCGCTTCTGGATGCACGAACGGTTGGACGGAAAACGTCTTTTCAGCGCGCACATATCGGCGCGGAAGTGCCAGCCGAAGCACGTCCGCGGCGGTGCCCACTTGTCGGTCCGCAACAGCTCGGGCGAGATCGAACAACCTCCGGGGCAGAATCGGAGTCGCGCTGACCACGTCGCTGACATCAGACAGCCGCCCCGCGTAATCAGAGCCTGACGCTATCTCGACAACGTAGGCCAGTGCCTGACGCCCACTCGAACGCAGTGGCACGTGCACGAGACTTCCCTCGACAACGGAGTCTGCCAGCTGGGACGGAATTCGGTAGTCGAGAAGTCGATCAAGCTGAGGTAACGGCGAATCAAGTACGACCCGCGCGACTGACAACACGGGGGCATTCGTCACAGACCGACTGCAGACCGCAGATCGTCAACGCGGTTGAGTTGCTCCCAGGTAAAGCCATCACCCTCACGACCAAAGTGACCGTAGGCCGCCGTTGCGGCGTAGCGAGGCTTGAGCAGATCGAGATCCCGAATCAGGGCGGCGGGTCGGAAATCGAAGACCTCTCGAATCGACGTCTGAATCTTCTCGGGGTCTACATGGTGCGTGCCGAAAGTCTCGACATAAACACCCACGGGCTGTGCAACGCCGATGGCATAGGCGATTTGAAGCTCCAGACGATCGGCGAGTCCCGCGGCAACCGCGTTCTTGGCTGCCCAGCGCATTGCGTATGCCGCGCTGCGATCGACTTTGGACGGATCTTTGCCGCTAAAGGCGCCACCACCGTGTCTGCTCGCTCCGCCGTAGGTATCGACGATAATCTTGCGCCCCGTCAGCCCGGCGTCCGCCCCGGGCCCGCCCTCCACGAACTTACCCATGTGGTTAACAAACAGGCGTGGAGCGGAATGCTCAATGTCGACGGTGGACAGAACGGGCTCAATCACGTGAGCAGCGACCTCGGCGCGCAGGGTGTCGAGATCGACATCGGCAAGATGCTGTGTGCTGACCACAATGGCGTCGATGGTGCGCGGCGAGTTGCCCTCGTAGCCAATCGTCACCTGCGTCTTGCCGTCGGGGCCGAGGTAAGGCAGCTGACCCGATTTGCGAACCTCGGCCAGGCGCTCAGCGAGGCGATGCGCCAGCCAGATGGGAAGGGGCATAAAGTTCTGCGTTTCGTTCGAGGCGTAACCGAACATAATTCCTTGATCACCAGCGCCCTGATCCGTCTCGTTGAAGACACCGGCCGCAATGTCTGGTGACTGAGCGCCGAGCGATACGGAGACTCCACAGTTGGCCCCGTCAAAGCCGAACTGGTGATCACCGTAGCCAATGCGCGTCAGTGTTTGTCGCACGAGTGCCGGAATCTCAACGTATGCCTCGGTGGTGACCTCGCCGACGACGTGTACAAGACCACGCGTGACAACCGTCTCCACAGCGACCCGAGATGCTGGGTCAACGGCGAGGAGGGCGTCCAGAATGGAATCTGAAATCTGGTCACATACTTTGTCGGGATGACCCTCAGTTACCGATTCTGAAGAAAACAGGCGAATGGACATGACAACTCCCGTGTGTGGCTATTGGCTTCGTAGTTGAGTAACTACATCAAGGATACTTTGCGCAACCGACAGCTTTTCTCCACTGCTTCGGCCCAGTTCTCGACCGTCGCCCGAGACGATGATGACATCGTTGTCGACCGTCCCCAGGCCGCGGCCCACACCCACGCGGTTGGCAACGATGGCAGCGGCGCCCTTCGACGCCGCCTTCTGACGCGCGAGTGCCAGTAGTTCGTCGTCGTCCTCGGCCGTCTCCGCGGCAAAACCGATAACGAGGCATCGCGGGTGACGCGAGGCTTCGGCCAGAATGTCGGGGTTGGCCACCAGTTCAATGCTCGGATTCTGACCGAGTGTTGCCTTCTTGAGCTTTCTTTCGGAAACGACGGCTGCCCGATAGTCGGCAACGGCCGCGGCCATGATGAGCACGTCGGTCTCGTCGAGCGCAGAAAGGACTGCGGCGTGCATTTCTGCTGCCGTACCGGCAAAAGTCATCTTTATGCCCGATGGCGGTTCAACATCCATGTGTCCGGAGATGAAGCGAACGGACGCGCCACGAACACGTGCAGCCTCAGCAAGAGCGACAGCCTGTCTTCCCGATGACGTGTTTCCAATGAACCTCACGGGGTCAAGCTGCTCACGCGTCCCACCGCCGGTGATGAGGACGCGCAGACCGTCGAGATCTCTCTCGCTGCGGCCAACCGCAGCGTAGGTTGCGGAGACGATGCTGTGCACCTCGGCCATGCGACCAACACCGACATCGCTGCCCGTGAGTGCGCCACTTGCCGGATCGACGACGACCACTCCACGTTCGCGAAGCACGGCGACATTGTGAAGGGTGGCGGCGTTTTGCCACATTTCGGTGTGCATCGCCGGCGCCACGATGAGGGGGCCCCGGCGGGCCAGCACAGTGTTGCCCAACAGGTCCGGAGCGAGTCCCGCCACAATGCTGGCAAGTGTGTGTGCCGTCGCAGGGGCTACCACGACGGCGTCAGCGTTTTGCCCGAGCGCTACGTGACGCACCTGTGAGACGTCGTCGTAGAGAGCGTCATAGACGGGATTGTGACTGATGGCTTCGAGAGTTGACTTGCCGACGAACTCATAGGCAGCCGCCGTGGCAACCACCTGCACGTCGTGCCCATCGAGAACGAACGCGCGGATGGCCCCAACGGCCTTGTACGCCGCGATACCACCACTAACGCCTACGACGAGGCGCAGACGCGAGGCCTCGGGCACGAGCTACTCCGCAGGAACGGTGAGAGTGAGCTTGTTTTCGCTAATCTCGCGCAACGCAACGGTGAGCGGCTTGTCATCGATGTTGGAGTCGACCAGCGGACCAACATTGTCGAACAGGCTTCCGTCGTGAAGGTCGGAGTAGTAGTCGTTAATCTGACGCGCGCGCTTAGCGGCGAAGATGACGAGAGCGTACTTCGAGTCGACTTTGGCAAGTAGGTCATCGATGGGCGGATTGATGATGCCCTGAAGTTTGGTGGCCATGAATTACTCCTGACTGATTCCCATCAATTCTAGGACGAAATGGACGGCGTCACTGACGTCGTCGTTGATAACACACACATCGAACCGATCAGCAAGAGCAAGTTCGTGTTCTGCCGTGGCCAATCGACGCCTCTGCTGATGCTCATCTTCAGTGCCGCGCGCCGCGAGTCGTTCGACGAGAGCGTCCCACGATGGCGGCAAAAGAAAGACGAGCCTGATTTCGGGCATCGCCACTTTGACGCTCATTGCCCCCTGAACATCGATTTCCAGGAGCACGGGCTTGCCGGCATCAATCGCGTCATCTACCGGTT
>JBIIKT010000134.1:0-3919 GCA_044233055.1 Microbacteriaceae bacterium | reverse complement strand
GGCCATCGCCATTCTCGGTGCCGGCTCCATGGGCCGCGCCATTCTTCAGGGATTGCTGTCTCCGCATGTGCACGTTGCCTCCGGAATTCGCATCACCAATCGTCGCGTTGAGTCAGCCGCAGAATTTGCCACCGAGCCTCGTGTTTCGGCGTGGGTAACGAGTGACAACGAGCACGCAAATCGCGAGGCGGTGCGCGGCGCCTCAGTAGTTATCGTCGCCGTGAAGCCGGCCGACATCGAGGAGTTGGTGGCAGATGTCGCGGCAGACCTCGACGACGATGCGGTTGTGGTGAGTGTTGCCGCGGGCAAGACCCTGGCCCAGCTCCAAGCCGCCGCGGGGGCCACGCGTGCCGTGATGCGCGCCATGCCCAATACGCCGGCACAGATACGCCGGGGCGTGACCGGAATCGCTGTCGGGCAAAACGTGAGCGCCGCACAGCGCGATCTGGTGGAGAGCGTGTTCGCCACGGTGGGCAGCGTCGTGGTGGTTGATGAGGAGCGCTTGAACGCGCTCACGTCGATCTCGGGTTCGGGACCCGCATACGTTTTTTATCTCATCGAGCAGTGGGAGCAGGCCGCTCGTGAGCTGGGCTTTACCCACGACGAAGCGGCGCTTCTTGTGCGCGAGACCGTGCGCGGAGCGGCCGAGCTCGTGTTGGCCACGGGCGAGCAACCTGAAGAGTTGCGCCGCCGAGTGACGAGCCCCCAGGGCACGACTGAGCGTGCCGTGGGGGTTCTGCAGCAGTCCAACCTCGCTGAGGTGTTCGAGGCCGCCATGCAGGCGGCCATGGCCCGGGCGCGAGAAATTGCGGCGGGCGACTAAGAGCGGAGCGTCTGGCTCGGCCGCCCGGCGCGGGTTGCGGTAAGCGGGGGTAACATATATTCCATGGCCGACATATTTGACGTAATCTCCGACGCCACCCGGCGCGACATCCTCGCTCTGTTGCTGAAGCGCACCGCAACGGCCACGCCCGAGTTGAGCGTGAGTGATCTGGTGGCTCACACCAAGCTCTCGCAGCCCACGGTCTCGAAGCAGCTGAAGGTCTTGCGTGATGCCGGACTCGTCTCGGTGCGCGAGGACGGACAGCACCGCTACTACCGCCTCGACACGACACCGCTGGCTAGCCTTGGCGCCTGGCTCCAGGGATTCGCTCCCCAGGCCGCCGGTCCCCATTCTGCCGGGTCACGTTCTGCGGGACCCAGCTCTGCGGCGCCCCGGTCGCCGGGCACAGCCTCGTCAGCTACCCCACCCGTTGAGGGGCAGAGCGTTTTGCCCGAAGACATTCGTGCAGCGGCGGCTGGGGCGGGAGCCGCTGTCGCTTCGGCTCTCTTTCGCATTCAGGAAGCGTGGACCGACCTCTCGGGACAGGCAAAACAGGCGGCCGCGCGGGCTGCCGAAGAGCTGCGCAAGCGCTCGTAGCCGGTGCGGTCAGCGTGCCTGGCTCATCTCGGCTAGACTTTTGCGAGGCACAGAATTGCCCGCATTCCCGGCTCATCGCGACTCCGCGGTGAGCAATCAACTGTAAGAGGTACCTTCGTGGGTTCAGTTATTAAGAAGCGTCGCAAGCGTATGGCGAAGAAGAAGCACCGTAAGTTGCTTCGTAAGACTCGCCACCAGCGTCGCAACAAGAAGTAGCAACTTCTCATGTCCGTCTCCGTGACTCTCATAGGTCGCGACGGATGTCACCTGTGTGACGATGCCCGTGCCATCGTTCTCGATGTTGTCTCGAGACACGATGGCATTGCATTTTGCGAGGTGTCGATTGATGATGACGAAGACCTCGCGAATCGCTATCGTGAAGAAATCCCTGTGGTCCTGATTGACAACGAGGTTCACAACTTTTGGCGCATCGACGCGGATCGCTTGGATCGCGCACTTACCGAAAGGATTCGACCATGACCATCAGTCACGTCGTGATGTGGCACCTCAAGGGCGGTACGCCCGCCCAGAAGGCCGTGAGTGCCGAGCGAGTCAGAAGCGTTCTTCTCCCGCTCGTCGAGCGCATCCCCCAGATCATCTCGATGACACTGCACGACAGCGTGGTGCACGAGGCGAGAAATGCCGACCTCATTTTGTTGAGCGAGTTCGCCTCGGTCGATGATCTTTTGGCCTACCAGGTTCATCCCGACCACGAGGCCGCCGCGGCCGTGATTCGCTCGGTGACCACCGATCGCGTCGTTGGCGATTGGATCACCGGCCAGTAGCTCAGCAAAGAACGGCCCGAACTCCGCAAGGGAGCCCGGGCCGTTTCTCAGGGGAGAACTAGCCCGCGAGGATTTTCTTCTTCAGTGCCGTGAATTCAGTGTCGGTGATGGCACCCGACTTCTTGAGCTTCTCGGCCTTGGCGATTTCGTCGGCATGTGATGCCCCGGCGACCTCGCGAATGTAGTCGTCCTGTTCCTTCTTGAACTCTGCCACGGCGGCTGCCTGGCGCTTGGCCATACCGTTTCCGCGAGCAATCACGTAGATGAGAACGCCGAGCCACCAGGTGGCAATGAGCAGAACGACCCATCCGGCCTTGGCCCAACCGTTGAGTTTGTGGTCGTTGAAGAGGTCACTGATGATCGAGAAGAGGAGCATGAAGTAGGCCACGAAGACAAAGGCGAGAAGTACCCACCAGATGAGATCTAGGAACATTGCCATGGGAAGAACCTTTCTAAAGGGACGGCGGCGTGCGCAGACGGCACGACATGCGCAACTATAGCGACTTAGAATGACCACTATGAGTTATCACGAGCCAGACCGCATCACCATGTTCGGCGCCGAATGGTGCGGCGACTGCCGCCGGAGCAAGAAGCTGCTCGACACTCTTGGCGTGGACTATGACTACATCGACCTCGAGGCCGTCGAAGACGCCGCGTCAGAGGCCGAGGCAATTGCGGGTCGCAAGAACATTCCCGTGATTGCGTTCCCCGACGGTACCCATCAGGTGGAGCCCTCGGACCCCGATCTGCACGCCAAGCTCACTGCCCTCGGCGCCCTCTAAGACCCACTTCCTTTTCCGAGGTGCTCACGACCTCGGCGGCAATGGCCTCTGGGTCACGGGACGGTTGTCCACAGGCCGGGGCGTGGTTGGGCGTCTTCGGGCGGGGCCTGTGTGGCAACCGTCCCGGAACTCATCCGAAAACTAAGGCGTGAGGCGATTGGGCCCACGGAAGAGGAACGACACTTCGCGCAGGTTCGGCTGGTGCAACAGCAGCATCAGCATACGGGAGAGTCCCATCCCGAATCCGCCGTGCGGGGGAACGCCGTAGCGGAAGAAGTCGAGGTAGAACCCGAGGCCCTCGGGGTCGAGCCCCTTTTCGCGCGCCTGCGCTTCGAGCACCTCGATGCGGTGCTCGCGCTGCGCGCCCGTCGTGATCTCGGTGCCGTTCCAAATGAGGTCATAGCTCTTGGTGAGCGCCGGATTGTCGTCGTGACGCATGTGATAGAACGGGCGGATGTTGGCGGCGTAGTCGGTGAGGAACACGAACTCGTGGCCCAGCTCCTCGGCAGCGTAGGCGGCAATCTGACGCTCGCCCTCCGGGTCCATGTCTTCGTCGTCGCGGGGAACCTCGTAGCCGCGCTCGGCAACAATGCGCTTGGCTTCGGCGAGCGGGATGCGGGGGAACGGAATGGCCGGCACGGTGACGTCGACGTCGAAGAGTTCTTTGATGGCATCCCCGTGCTTTTCTTTCACGGCGGACAGCGCGGCGACCAGCAGTTCTTCCTGCATGGCGATCACGTCTTCGTGGCTGTCGATCCAGCTCAGTTCGGCATCAACGCTGATGAACTCCGTGGCGTGGCGTGAGGTGAACGACGGGTCGGCTCGAAACACGGGACCAATCTCAAAGACCTTGCCGAATCCCGCACTCTGCGCCATCTGCTTATAAAACTGCGGACTTTGTGCCAGGTATGCCGTGGTTTCGAAGTACTCGA
>JBIIKT010000133.1:0-3941 GCA_044233055.1 Microbacteriaceae bacterium | reverse complement strand
TCGATGACGGGCATCGTGCCGTGGATCATCATCCTCATTTACACCCTTCAGCCCGGCGCAACGGGCGCCAACGAGGTTCCCGGATTCGTCATCGGCATCATCGTTTCGCTGTTCGTGTTCTTCAACACCTTCGCGATCAACCAGGTGCTGCAGTATCGCCAGGTTGGCGGATGGCGCGATTACCTCCGCGGTGAGCGCATGTACATCACGCTGAGCCTGATCGCCAAGAGCGTTCTGGCCTGGCAGGTGTTCTCGGGCGCACTGGTGCCCCTCTTCACCAGCTAGGAGACTCTCAACTCTCACCTGAGAGTTTTCCGCCAGTCCGGGAGCCTTTGGTAGTTCTCCCAACTGCGCCTGTTAGCGTGACGGCATGCGTTCTGCCCTGCGTATCATTACCGCTGCCGTCGTCCTGGTAGCGTGCGTGGCGACCGCCGGCATCAACGTGAGTGCCGCCAATGCATACCCTTCGTGGAATGACGTGCAGAACGCCAAGAACAACGAGGCCGCCAAAAAAGCGCAGATGGCCGAGCTGCAAGCATTCATCTCCCAGATTCAGACGGAACTCGACGCGGCCACTCAGAAGGCGCAGGAAGCGGGCGAGGTCTACAGCGCGGCAGTCGCGAAATTTGATGAAGCGGACGTGCGCTACAACCAGCTCACGACTGCCGCCACCGAGGCACAAGCCGAAGCCGATGAGGCGACGACCGAGGCGGGGCGGCTCGCGGCCCAGCTCTACCGCTCGGGCGGAAACGACATGAGCATCGGACTTCTTCTCGACGGTGGCACGAACGCCGACGATTTGCTCTCGAAGCTCGGCAATATGAGCAAAATGGTGGAGCGATCGGCCCAGGTCTATGACACGGCCAAGGCCGCGCAAAACGAAGCTCAGTCGCTGGCCGATCAAGCCAAGGTGGCTAAGGTCGAGCGCGAGAAACTCAAGGCAGAGGCGGATGCGGCCATGCAGGCGGCCGTTGCCGCCCAGCAGGTGGTGGCCGACAAGCTCGCGGCCAACCAGAGCGACCTCAACACCCTGCGTGCCCAGCTCGCTGCCCTGCAAGACGAAACGACGAGGACCGTTGCGGGATACCAGCAGGGTGTAGCCGAGGCGCTCAAACGTGCTCAGGAGGAAGCCGCTCAGCGGGGAATCGCGGTCAGTGACTCCGGGTGGACGATTCCGTCACAGGGCCGGCTCACCTCCTACTACGGCCCGCGCAACCCCGTGTGGACGCCGGGCGGCTGGTCATCGTCGTGGCATCACGGCATCGACATTGGTTCTGGTTGCGGTTGGAACATTTACGCTGTCTCGGGCGGAACGGTGACTTACGCCGGCTGGTACGGCGGCTACGGCAACTTTGTGAGGGTTGACCACGGGGGCGGCATTACCTCCGCCTACGCACACATTGTGAGCGGTGGAATCCTCGTGGGTTACGGCGAATACGTGGCCCCCGGTCAGGTGATTGCCCGAATCGGCAGCACGGGACAGTCAACCGGTTGCCACTTGCACTTCGAGATTCGCCAGTGGGGTTCATCAACTGATCCACTGCCCTTCTTGCGTAACCGAGGCGTCGGTATCTAGTTAGTGTCGCTGGTTGAGTAGTCGCGCAGCGACGTATCGAAACCGCGCCTAGTGGACCTCGGCTTTGAGCTTCTCAAAGCCGGCCTTCACAATCGCCTCGGCCTCGGCCGCGTTACCCCAGCCTTCGATGTTGACGAACTTGCCGGGCTCAAGGTCCTTGTAGCGCGTAAAGAAGTGCTCAATCTCTTGGCGGGTCTGCTCGGGAACATCCGCGAGGTCTTGGATGTGCGTCCAGCGGGGATCCTTGTAGGGCACGCAAATGACCTTGGCGTCTGAGCCGGCCTCGTCGCTCATGTTGAGCACACCTACGGGACGCACCTTCACGCCCACACCCGGGAAGACGGGGTACTCGAGCAGCACCAGCGCATCAACGGGGTCGCCGTCGAGGCCCAGGGTGTTCTCAAAGAACCCGTAGTCGGTGGGGTACGCGAACGACGTGAACAGCACGCGGTCGAGGTACACGCGACCCGTCTCGTGGTCTACTTCGTACTTGTTCCGGCTTCCGCGCGGAATCTCAATGATGACGTCGTAGTCGCCCACGGGTGCTCCTTATATAGGTACGGTCACTGCCGGCATTAAGGTTACTGGAAGATGACTACTCGCCCGCGCCTCACTCCTGCCATGGCCGACGTTCGTCGGGCCGTGCGCGATGCGCTGGATGCCGCACTGCCGGGCGCCAAACAGTCCGCGCGTCGCGATCCGTCGTGTGGCTTGCCTGGCGGCTGGGTGATTTCGGATGATGCTCCGCTCGTGCTCGTGGCCCTGAGTGGCGGTCCCGATTCGTTGGCGCTCGCCGTGGCCCTCGGTTTTGAGCAGGGCAAGTGCGGTGTGCGCGCGGGCGCGGTGATTGTGGACCATGGACTGCAGGAGGGGTCGGCCGAGATTGCTGAGCGGGCGGCCGAGCAGGCACGGGCAGCCGGGCTGAATCCGGTGGTGGTGCGCCGCGTGGCGGTGGCAGCGACGGGTTCCGGACCCGAATCGGACGCGCGCACGGCACGGTATGCCGTGTTCGCAGAGGTTGCACGTGAAACACAGGCCGCAGCGGTGCTGGTTGGCCACACCCTCGACGATCAGGCCGAGACGGTGCTGCTCGGCTTGGCTCGCGGCTCGGGTGCGCGCAGCCTCGGTGGGATGCGCATCGTCACTCCGCACGAATCGGTTCAGAGCGCCCTCGCCGGAGTAACGATTGTTCGCCCACTCCTGGGCCAGCGGCGCGCACTCGTGGCCCAGTCGTTGTCGGATCAGGGAATTTCCCCATGGCAAGACCCGCACAACGCTGACCCGGTGTATTCGCGCGTTCGCGTGCGAACGTCCGTGTTGCCGCTTCTCGAAAAGGAGCTGGGCCCGGGCGTTGCCGAGGCGCTTGCTCGCACGGCCACGCAACTCACCGATGATGCCGACTACTTGGATGCGGTCGCGACCGAGACGCTGGGCTCGCTGGTGACACCCACCGGCTCGCTTTCGTATGCACCCCTCGAGCAGCTGCCTTCGGCGATTCGACTGCGTTGTATCCGGGCATGGCTGGCGACCCATTCGGAAACGCCACCGCTGACCGGATCGCACCTGTTGGCGATTGACGCCCTCGTCATGGACTGGCACGGGCAGGCGGCCGTCGATATTCCCGGAGGAGTTGTTGAGCGCCGCAACGGTGTCCTCGAGACACGGTCGCGCCCCTAGCCCCCGACACAACAGATCGGCGGGGCTTTTGCCGTGTAGTTTCGAAGCACCAATAACGAGAGGCCCCCTGGTGGATATTGAGGATGTACGCGACGACCTGAGCGAGGTTCTGTTTACCGAAAAGCAGATCACCGACCGCATTGCGGCCATGGCGCGCCAGATTGAGCGCGACTATCCGCAGGGCGACGTGATTCTCGTGGGCGTGCTCAAGGGCGCCGTCATCCTGATGGCCGACCTGGCACGCGAGCTCAAGTTTCACGCCCATCTCGACTTCATGGCCGTCAGCTCATATGGCGCGAGCACGCAGTCATCCGGTGTGGTCAAAATAAACAAGGACCTCGACACCGAGGTTGCGGGCATCAACGTTCTCCTCATTGAGGACATCATGGACTCGGGCCTGACCCTCTCGTGGTTGGTGAACAACATGAAAGCTCGAGGCGCGGCAACCGTTGAGGTGTGCGCCATGTTCCGTAAGCCCGAGGCCGTGAAGATTCCGGTCGAGGTTAAGTACGTGGGCTTCGACATTCCGCCGGCGTTTGTTGTGGGCTACGGGCTCGACTACGCGGAGAAGTATCGCAACGTGCGCGGGCTCGGCGTGCTCTCGCCGCACATCTACGAGGGCAAAGACCCGCACGCCTAGAAACGGAGACGCTCGCGTCACCGACGTCGCGGTTTCGATACGCTCCTG
>JBIIKT010000172.1:0-3296 GCA_044233055.1 Microbacteriaceae bacterium | reverse complement strand
CGCACCTTGTTCCAGAACTCGGTCATGAACCAGTGCTCGATGTAGAAGTTGTGGTTCTCCACGTAGGGGAACACCGTGCGCGACAGGCCCAGGGCGCCGTCGAACTCGGCCAGAACATCGCCTTCGAGGAGGTCGCGGTAGATGTTCGTGATCTCGTCACGCTCGGCCTGGCGCTTGTCGAGCTGGCGCTCGAGCGACTCGCCGCGACGCACCATCTTGATGTAGTCGCCAATTCCCTGAATGGGCATGCTCAGGTCGTCGACCCACGAGCGGTGGTGGTGATACATGCCCGAGCCGTTGGAGAAATAGAACCAGGGGTTCTTGGTTTCCTCAAGGTCGGCCAGCCACTTCTTTCCGGCATCGGTGCCCGCCAGGTTGGCCTGCAAAGTGGTCTCGTCCTTCGAGGCGAGAACGCCGTCACCCACACCGAGCTCTTCGGCGAGCTTGGCCAGGCGGCGCAGCTCGTCGTCCGGGCGGAACAGAATCACATCGATGCCAGAAACCATGCGCGAGATGGTTTGGTCGGTGATGTCGGGGAAGTTGGCCTTGCACAGCAGCAGGAACTGCAGGTAGGCGGCGTAACCGAGGTTGAGGAACTCGGAGTGCAGGGTCCAGATGGCGTCGCCCTGGGCGATGAGGTCGAGGTAGTTCGCGAGCAGCGTGTTGGCCTGCGTGTTGCCGTGGGTCTCGGTGACGTACTCGAGCGTTTCGAATTCGGTGAGATCGGGAATCGCGATGCCCTTGACGGCAGAAATGCGGCCCTTCACGCGCTCAACCCAGTCCTCGTAGAGGTTGTCCCAGTTCTGGAAGTAGTGGCCGGCACGAACGCCGAACTCGGCGGCGCGACGCTCGATTTCTTCTGGCGCGGGAGCGGGCAGGGCGCTCATGTAGGTGTAGCCGTTGACCACGCGCACGTCGAGACCCTTTGCCGGCGGCATGGCGAACACGCGCGTGTTGGTCACGCCGGTGCCCATGAAGGCGCAGTCAATGGTGATCTGGTCAAACGGGTACGACACCTCGGGGAAGTGCAGCGAGTTGCGGAACCACGTCTTCTTGCCGTCTACCGCCTGGCGCCCCTCTTGAAACAGGTTGTGGTACGCGTACAGGTCTTGCCATCCTTCGGCGCCCTCGGGCGTTTCAATGGCGTAGGGATCCGGGAATGTGCGCTTGCCGGTCAAGGTGTGCTCCTTTGCAACGGTGAACGGGAGGGGTGGGGCGTCAGATGCGAACGTCGAAACGACGACGTGCCACAAGTAGACACCCTTTGGCGCGAAAGTGCAACACATTTTTCATTGAGTGAAAGCGCACCGAAATTCACAAATACTCAGAAATCCCCTAAAAACGTGCGCTAATCCGCCAATCGCCTCAAAACCGCCAGAAAATACCTTTTCATTTAGTGAAAAAGTCTCTACATTGGGGAGCATGACAGATGTCATCATCGCCACCGGAGACGCGCAGCCCGCGGGCACGCGCTCAGTGACAGCGCGGGCGCTCTCCATCTTGGGCGTCTTCAGCATGGAACGCCCGAGCATGACGCTGTCGGAGATTTCACGCGCCACGGCATTGCCGGTGGCCACGGTGTACCGGCTCGCGGGTGAGCTCGAGCAGGGCCGCTTCCTCGATCGCGACGAAGACGGCCGATACAGTCTCGGCCTCTATCTCTGGGAGATGGGCATGCTCACCCCGGTGCACGGTCGACTGCGCGAGATCGCCATGCCGTTCATGCTCAACCTGCAGTACACGTGTCGTGAGACGGTGCAGCTGGCCGTGATCGATGGCATTGATGCCATCTACATCGAGAAACTCACCATGGTGGAGTCGGCGCCGGTGCAGTCGCGCATCGGCGCGCGCATCCCCCTGCACGCCACAGGCGTCGGCAAGGCGCTCTTGGCCTTCAGCGACCCCGCGTTTGTCGACACTGTTTTGGGTATGCCGTTGGCCCGCTACACCGACGACACCACCACCAGTCGTCACACGCTCGCCAAACAGCTCGCCCAGGTGGTTGACGACGGCTTCGCCCACTCGCGGCAGGAATACCTGATGGGCTCAACGTCGATTGCCGCCCCGGTGCTCGTGAATGGCGTCGTCAAGGCGTCCATCGGAATCGTGAACTACGAAGACACCGACCTGAGGGAGTGGGCGCCCGCGCTGCTCCGCGCGTCCGAGGCGCTGGGCACGCGCCTCGAAGAACTGCGCTGGGGATCAAAAGAGGAGAAGAAGTGACCATCGAATCGGGTACCTTGCTACGACCGGCGATTGATCGCACTCATTGGTCTGATTCCCGCATGGGGCGTTTTCTTGAGCGTATCGCCGCGCGCGAGGGCATCACCTTTGCCACCTTCGAAGACGCCTGGCAGTGGAGCATCGACAACCTCGAAACGTTCTGGGCCGATGTCATCGACGAGTTCGACGTCATTCTGCATTCCCCGTATGAGCGCATTCTCGGATCGCGCGAGATGCCCGGAGCCGCCTGGCTTCCCGGGGCCACCCTGAACTATGCCGAGAATGCCGTGTCGGCACTGCGCGCTCGCGGCGACAATCGTTCACTCATTGCGCGCTCGCAGACCAACGGTGCTCGCGAGTGGTCGGCGAATCGTCTCGTCGAAGAAGTGGGACGCGTTCAGGCGGGGCTACGTCGTGCCGGTGTGGGCGTGGGCGATCGGGTGGTGGCCTACCTGCCCAATCTGCCGGAGACGGTTGCCGTGTATCTGGCCACGGCGTCGCTCGGGGCCATCTTCTGTTCGATTCCTCCCGAGATGGGCCCGACGAGCATGATTGATCGCGCGGGTCAGCTCGACCCCACGGTGATCATCGCTGTCGACGGCTACGTGTGGGGCACCAAGCGGGTGGGGCGCATGGATGAGCTCGCGCGCATCCGTGAAGCCATTCCGAGCGCCCACTACATCGTGCTGCCCTACCTCGATTCCGACGTCACGATTCCTTCGGGGATGGCGTCATACGCCGACTTCACCGCTGAGCAGAACGAGCCCACGTTTGAGGCTGTGCCCTTCAGCCACCCGCTGGTCATTCTGTTTTCGTCGGGCACGACGGGCAAGCCCAAGGCCATTGTGCACTCCCACGGCGGCATGCTCTTGGCTCACCTGCGCGACATTGGCCTGCACTTCGACATCAACGAGAAGGATGTCAACTTTTGGTACTCCACCACCGGCTGGATGGTGTGGACACTGAGCGTGTCCAACCTCTTGGTGGGTGCAGCCATGGTGCTGATGGACGGCGACCCCAACTTTCCGTCGCTCGACGGCGAGTGGTCTCAGTGGGCGATCGCTGCCGAGACG
>JBIIKT010000132.1:0-3955 GCA_044233055.1 Microbacteriaceae bacterium | reverse complement strand
CGCTGGGAGAAATCACCACAACACGCGTGACGTCGAGATGCATGAGCTCGTCGAAGTCAACCTGGTGAGACTCATGCAAGTGATCGACGTAGGGAAACGATTCGGTGAAGTAAAGGGCGCCGTTGGCATCTTCAACCGCGAACGTGCCCTCGGGAAGCGCCGGACGAATCGTTGTGAGCACGCTGGCCGGATTGAACGTTTCGACGTACTCTTTGCGATAGCCGCGATCCGCGAGTGCGTCTTTCTTGAGCACAATGGCGCCATTGCTGCAGACCACGTACTCGGGGCTGATGTTGAGCTGGTCGATCACGGGGGCGGTCTCTGCCCACGATCGGCCCGTCGCCAGCATCACCTCGTGACCGGCATCAAAGACGCGGGTCACTTCGCGGCGCACCTCGGGGGCCACGTCACCGTGGTTCGTGAGAAGCGTGCCGTCGATATCGAGGGCAATCAGCCAGCGATCGTGGGAACTCATGAATCTACTTTCGCGTGAGTGTTTGCTGGCGTAATCACATCGAGCCCACCGAGATAGGGGCGCAGGGCCTCGGGGAGGACTACGGAACCATCGGCCTGCTGATGTGTTTCGAGCAGGGCCACAATCCAGCGCGTCGTGGCCAGCGTTCCGTTGAGCGTGGCGACCGGCGTGGTCTTGCCGCCCTCAACCCGATGGCGCGTGTTCAGACGGCGCGCCTGAAAAGTGGTGCAGTTTGACGTGCTCGTGAGCTCGCGGTAGGCATCCTGTGTGGGCACCCACGCCTCGATATCGAACTTGCGTGCGGCACTCGAGCCCAGGTCACCCGCGGCCACATCGATGACGCGGTAGCTCAGCCCAAGCGCCTGGAGCATGGATTCCTGCCAGGCCACCAACCGATCGTGCTCGGCTTCGGCGTCTTCCGGTGTGGTGTAAACGAACATTTCGAGCTTGTTGAACTGGTGCACGCGAATGATGCCTCGGGTGTCTTTTCCGCCCGAGCCGGCCTCGCGGCGATAGCAAGTTGACCAGCCGGCGTAGCGCAGGGGGCCGTCGGTGAGATCGAGAATCTCGTCGGAGTGGAATCCGGCGAGCGCCACCTCACTCGTTCCCGTGAGGTAGAGGTCATCGGCGGGCAGGTAGTAAATCTCGTCGGCGTGGGCGCCTAAGAAACCCGTTCCGCGCATGATCTCGGGGCGAACGAGCGTGGGGGTGATGAGCGGAGTGAATCCGGCGGCCAGGGCCCGGTCGAGCGCCATGTTCATGAGCGCAATCTCGAGCCGGGCGCCGATGCCGGTGAGAAAGTAGAAGCGGGCGCCCGAGACCTTGGCGCCGCGAGCCATGTCGATGGCTCCCAGCGCCTCGCCCAGTTCGAGATGGTCCTTGGGCGTGAAGGCAAAGGTGGCGGGCGCTCCGTGCTCCCGCAGGGTGACGAAGTCGGCCTCTCCCCCCGCGGGGACGCCATCGAGCACAATGTTCTCGAGAGCCCCGGCGGCGTTGTCATACGCGGCCTCGGCGTCGTTGGCGGACGCGTTGGCGGCTTTAACCCGTTCAGCCAAGTCAGCTACCTGGGCGAGAAGTGCCTTCTTTTCGTCGCCCTGAGCCTTTCCCACGAGCTTGCTGAAAGCGTTCTGTTGGGCGCGCAGCGTCTCGAACTCGGTGAGTGCTGCCCGGCGGGCCACGTCGGCGGCCAAGGCCGCATCGACAAGCTCGGGAGATGACCCGCGCGCCTGTTGCGAGAGACGGACAACGTCTGGTTGTTCGCGCAACAAAACGGGGTCAATCACAAGCCTCAGTCTACGTGAGGGCTCTGCACCGTCTGGGTCAGCGCGCGAGGAAAAGCCTTGTTTAGCGCGCGTTTCCCAAAATGTTGTCGAGCCACGAACGCGCATCGTGGAACACGTGATCGGCGTAGCGATCATCGTGCACCACGGCCCGCCCGTCGGCCCGAGGGTAGCTGCCGAGGAACGTGATGCGCGGGCTGAAACGGCGCAGGCCGAGCAGGGCGTCGGCCATGCGGTCGTCGCGCACGTGACCGTCGGCGTCAATGACAAAGCGGTAACGGCCCATGCCGTCTCCCACGGGTCGCGATTGAATCAGACTGAGGTTGACCCCCCGTGTAGCAAACTGTTCGAGCATTTCGAGCAGGGCACCGGCGCGGTCTTCGGGCAGTTCAACGATGAGGCTGGTCTTGTCGCGCCCGGTGGGTGCGGGAAGCTCGCGCGTTCGGCTCACCAAAACAAAGCGTGTTTCGGCACTCGCGTTGTCGCCAATGTTTGCCTGCAACACACTCACGTCGTAGTGATCCACAATTCCCGGGGGCGCGATGGCAGCCTCGGCAGTCTGCGCCGAGACGAGGTCGGCTGCCGCGGCAACGTTGCTCGGCGACGGAATGTGGCCGTGCTGTGGCAGGTTCTTCTCCAGCCATCCTCGGCACTGGGCGTAGGCCACGGGATGCGCATTAATGACGGTGATGTCGGCCAGCGTGGCGCCCGGCCGAACCACGAGGTCGAACGTGACGGGAACGATGTACTCGCCAATGATGCGCACGTCGGGAATCTTCGCGAGGGCGTCCTGAGCGGCAGACACTCCGCCGTCAATGGAGTTCTCGACAGCAATCATGGCCGCAACGGAACGCCCGGTCACCACGTCGTCGAGGGCTTCGCCCACGTTGTGAACGGGGCGCCACGTGGCCCCCTGTGCCTCGGGCACCTGCGCCAGAGCAGCCTCAGTGAAGGTCCCCGCTGGGCCGAGGTAACTGTAGGTTGCCGCGGATGCATCCGCTGCTTTTTTAGCCATGCCTTGATGGTATCCGGACGAGCAAACTCGGGGGGCGAACGCGCGTGCCGGAACAGTTATTCGACTCGTTCGTGCAGCCGGGTCGTCCCGCTATTGGTAGTCGGGTGCAGGGGGCAGCCCGAAGAACTCTTCGAGGGTTTGTATCCCCGTCTTGTGTAGTTCGGCCGCCAGTTCGATGCCGATAAACCGGAAGTGCCACGGCTCGAACGTGTAGCCCGTGATCTGCGTGAGTCCGCTGGGATAGCGCAGCAGAAAACCGTACTGCCAGGCGTTGGCGGCCAGCCACTGGCCCGGCAACGTATTGGCGAAGCACTCGTTTTGCGCGCACTCGCCACTGGCCGGACTAATGTCGACGGCTAATCCGGTCTGGTGCTCACTAAATCCCGGACGTGCTGTCGTGGCGTCGTCCTGATTGCTTTCGCCGTAGACCTGGGCCTGAACCTCATAGCTGCGGTACGCGCTCTGCAGTCGCATGGAGTCGCCCGTCTCGGCGGTGTAGGCCGCAAACATGGCCTCGACCGCGCGCGCCGCCGGCTCACGAAGAGTCGACGTGAAAACCGCGGGCACATTGGCGTCTACCAGGTCACTCGGCACGAAACTCGGGGGGTTAACGGGGCGAAGCTTGTCGACAACCACCCACAGGCTCATGGGATCGTCGATTGAGAACCGGGTTTTGTCAAACGTGGGAGTGGGCGTTGGTGTCGGCGACGGCGTGGGGGACGCCGTGCGGGTGGCCGTGGCTTTCTCGTCCGGGCCGGCAGCCGGCCGCAGGACGGCGAGCACCACGGCTATCACCGCCACGACGACAATGACCGACCCAGCGACCAAAAGTGCTGTGGTCACACGGCGACGACGTTTTGCCGCTGCAGAAGATCGGCGACCAGCCGGAGCGTGGCGGGGGGGTGCATGGTCACTCACGAGAGGAAGTCTACGTCAGGGCTCCTCCATGCCCGCGCGCCCAGTCCAACAATTGGGGAATAGGTGGGTGCAGGCGTAGCGTTATCCGTTATTGGCTCCCGAGGCACCCCCGGAGTCATCGCCCCCTCGCAAGAAAGCTCATTTTCGCATGAACACCGTCGCGCCCGCTTCTGCCAATCCCGTCATGACACGGCGGCAGATCACCCTCGTCGTGGTGGGACTGATGGCCGGAATGTTCCTCTCGGCGCTCGACCAGACCGTGGTGAG
>JBIIKT010000131.1:0-3967 GCA_044233055.1 Microbacteriaceae bacterium | reverse complement strand
CAGGAAGGTAGCGTCAACAATCTCGCCCTCGAGCACGGCGAGACCGGTCTTGAGAACCGTCTCGGTGCCGTCGGTCGACGTGTGGCGAATGGTGAGGGTGTCTGCGGCGGGCATGACCACCGACTTCTCGTTGGAGAAGAAATCGTCGTGACCCATGGTTGCCACGCGCGTCTTCGAGCCGGCGGCAAAGGGCTTATTCACGTGCGGGTGCTTGCGGGCATAGGCCTTCACCGAACCCGGTGCGCGGCGATCACTGTTGCCCTCGCGCAGAACGGGGTTGACGGCGCTTCCCTTGATGCGGTCGTAGCGAGCGCGCGCTTCTTGTTCCTCGGGCGTGGAAGGTTCGTCGGGAAAGTCGGGAACATCAAAGCCCTGCGACTGCAGCTCGGCAATCGCGCCCTTCAACTGCGGAATCGAAGCTGAAATGTTGGGCAGCTTGATGATGTTGGCCTGTGGCGTCTTCGCCATATCGCCGAGTTCTTTCAGTGCATCGGGAACCCGCTGCTCGGCGCTCAGGCGCTCGGGAAATGCCGACAGGATGCGACCGGCCAGCGAAATGTCGCGCGTTTCGACAGCGATGTTTGCCACGCCCGCAAACGCCTGAATGATGGGCAGAAACGAGACGGTCGCCAGAGCCGGTGCCTCATCGGTGTGGGTGTAGACAATGGTCGAATCGTTCATGAAAGGCACGTCTCCGGGTCTGTTTTTTCGCTGAGTTCCAGCGTTCAGCCTACCTCAACGACACAGCCGGCCCGTGGGCCACAGAGAGACCAGCGACACCGTTAGCGCGAAATGGTGGCGAACTTTCGAATCGACAGTGGCACAAAGATCACCAGGAGCACCACGACGCCGAGCAGAACGGTGGCGATGGGGTTTTGTGCCGGCCAGGCGTCTCCCACAACGGTGCCGGGAGGAACGTTGCCAAAGAGTTCTCGGGCAGACTGCACGAGGGCAGACACGGGATTCCACTCGGCAAAGATTCGCAACGGAGTAGGGAGGTTCTCGCTTGGGACGAAAGCGTTCGAGATGAAGGTCAGGGGGAACAGAATCAAGAACGACGCGTTGTTGATGATCTCGGGACTCTTGACCGACATGCCCAGAAAAGCCATCACCCACGAGAAGGCGTACGAGAACAGCAGCAGCAACCCGACTCCGGCAAGAAACTCCAGCGGCGACGAGTTGACCCGCCAGCCCACCAGCAATCCGGTACCCATCATGACGAGCATCGAGAGTGTGTTGATGATCAGGTCGCCGTTGGTGCGACCCACCAATACGGCGGCGCCACTCATGGGAAGTGTACGAAAGCGGTCAATGATGCCGTCTTTGAGGTCTTGGGCCATGGCCGAACCCGAGTAGGTGGAACCAAAGACCACCGTTTGGGCAAAGATGCCCGCCATCAAAAACGACGTGTAACCTTCGCCCGGAATGTCAATTGCGGCGCCAAACACGAAGGTAAACAGCAGAACAAACATGATGGGCTGGATGAGGCTGAACAGCAGGATTTCTGGTACTCGAATGATCTTCATCATGTTTCGCCAGGTGGTCACCCCCCCGTCGCTGATAAAGCGCGTGACGACGTTTCCCGGAATGGGCTTCAGGGTGCTGGTCATGCCGCACTCTCCTTCTCGGCATCCTCGGTTTCAGCGGCGTGGCCGGTGAGTTGCAGGAACACGTCGTCAAGCGTGGGTCGACGCATACCGGCATCGTGCAGGCCGATGCCTTCGGTTGCCGCGGCACTCACAATGGCGGCTAGTGCCGCAGGTCCATTGCTTACGGGAACCACGAGCGTGCGTCCGTTGAGGACGGCCGGCTCGCCGGAACCAAATCGATTCAGGATTGCGCGGGCCGCATCAATCTGAACCTCGTCCATTACCGTCACGGCGACACGAAGGCCTCCAACAGAAGCCTTGAGTTCGTCGGCAGTACCCTTGGCAATCACCCGCCCGTTGTCGATCACGGAGATGGAATCGGCCAAGCGGTCGGCTTCTTCCAGATACTGGGTTGTGAGTAACACCGTGGTGCCGTCGGTGACCAATTGCTCAATGACTTCCCACAGGCCGATGCGGCTGCGGGGATCGAGTCCCGTGGTGGGTTCGTCCAAGAAAAGCACGGGTGGCCGAATCACGAGCGCGCCAGCAAGGTCGATGCGACGACGCATACCGCCCGAGTATCCCTTGACCGTGCGATTCTGGGCCTCGGTGAGGTCGAAGAGTTCGATGAGTTCCTTGGCTCGCTGGCGAGCAACGCGCGCGCCCAGGTGGTAGAGCCTGCCCACCATCACGAGATTCTCAAGGCCGGTCAGGTTTTGGTCAACCGCGGCGTACTGTCCGCTCGCACCAATCATGCGGCGGATTGCCTGCGGCTCAGCAAAAACATCGACGCCATCAATAAACGCGGATCCGGAGTCGGGCTTGATCAGCGTGGTGAGCGCCTTGACGGTGGTCGTTTTGCCCGCGCCGTTGGGGCCCAAGAGCGCCGTGACGCTGCCCTGCTGAACCTCGAGGTTGAGCCCGTCGAGGGCCCGCACTTCGGGCGAACCCTTGGGGGAATAGGTCTTGACGAGATCAATCGCCTCGATAAATGCCATGAAAAAACTTTACCGACAGAACGACAGCGCTATATACCAGTCAGGCTCCACTCGGGGTGACGTTTCAGTTTTAATACATGAGCAGCTTGGCGCGAACGGCCCGCTCAAATTCTGAGACGCTGCCCTTCGCGAGCTTCAGATCGGTCCAGTCGAGAATCATGCTGAGTTGACCGGCGTCGTCTTCAATCAGGATGCACGGCTCGCGCCCCTCGCTGGCCGCGTGCTGCGCTTCCGTGCGCTCGTTTCGGTGCACCAAGACAAACTCAATCTGCAGTTCATCGCGCAGCCGCTCTTCCATCGCCTTCCACTGCGGCCGCTTGGAAAAAGTGGAGTGCGTGATGTCGCAGAGCTTGCACTCAACACGTCCCAACATGTGACCGAAAAAGTAGCTGAGCTCTCCGGCCAGGCCACCGTTTGCGTTGTAGACGCCAATCAGTCTCATGTCGAAAGCCTACATTCGCGCCGCAGTGGCACTTCTCGCCGGCGACCTGTTCGAAGCAAAGACAAAGGCTGAGGGCGCCTGCGCGCCCCCGGCCTCAGTCAACGATTTAGTGCTCGTGGAGAATAACGCCGCGGACGTTCTTACCGTTGCGCATGTCGTCGTAAGCCTCGTTGATTTCATCAATCTTGTAGGTACGGGTGATCAACTCGCCCAGCTTGATCTGCTTGTTCCTGTACATGTCGAGGATGATCGGCACGGCCACGCGAGGCGACCATCCGCCGTAGACGTTGCCCTGGATGCGCTTTTGCATCATGGCGAGGTCGAACAGGTTGATGCCCGAGAGTTCCTCGGCGTGATTGCCCATGGCGGTGACCACAAGCGTTCCGGCCTTGCGGATGGTCGCGTACGTTTGAGCAACAATCTCCCCGGTGATTACGCCGACGGTGACGATTGCCGAGTCGGCGCCCTGACCGTTCGTGAGCGACTTGGCCAGCTGTTCGGCTTCGGCGATGGTGGCGAAAGCGTCCGTGGCGCCAAACTCGAGAGCACGTTTGCGCTTGTACTCAATGGGGTCAACCGCAATCACACGCTGTGCGCCCGACATTGCCGCGCCCTGGACGGCGTTGATGCCAATTCCGCCGATGCCCACGATCACAACGATGTCGCCGACCTGAACGTTAGCCATGTTGCGCGCCGAACCAATGCCGGTGGGAACACCACACGCAACGAGGCACGCAACCTCGAACGGAATGTCCTTGTCGACCTTGATGACCGAAGACTGATCCATGATCTGGAAATTCGAGAACGTGCCGAGCATGGCTGAGGTGGCAACATCTTTGCCGTTGGCGTCCTTAATGCGGAAGGTGCCGTCAATCTGCGTGCCCTCAAGAATGAAGCGGCCGAAGTCACAGAGGTTCTGCATGCCCATCGAGCACCAC
>JBIIKT010000130.1:0-3975 GCA_044233055.1 Microbacteriaceae bacterium | reverse complement strand
GCTCCAGGTGCGGGACGTCACAGGTGACGACGCGGTCTTCGCGTTTGCGCCACTAGCGGCACCCTTGCTGGGTTCGGACTTTCCGAAGACCGCATCGCGGCGCTTCGGGGTTTCGGCGGCGGAGTTGTTGTTCGTTGACTCGTCTTTGGGCATTTTCTTTCCCTTTCGCTCGTGGTTCGTGTCATCCGGGTTGTTTGACAATCTCCACTGTGACGAGCGTGTCTATGTGATTCCTATGAGTCGCCTAAGGGGCTCGTGAGAGTTCGCGATTCCGCCGCGGCCACAATTCGCCGGGCCATGCCGCTGAAGATGATGCCGTGAAAGGGCAGAATCGACAGCCAGTAGAGCCGGCCGGCCAAGCCGCGCGGAAAGAAGATGGCCCTCTGAAAGTATGTGCTGCCGCCGGACTGCTCATTGGGGACCGCCGACATCTCGAGCCAGGCCAAACCGGGAACCTTCATCTCGGCACGCAGCCTAAGAAATGAGCCGGGATCGATGCGCTCCACGCGCCACCAGTCGAGAGCTTCGCCCACACGGAGTTCGTTGGGGTGCGCCCGACCGCGCCGCAACCCGACGCCGCCCACCATCTTGTCGAGCGCGCCTCGGGCGGCCCACGCCACGGGCATGGAGTACCAGCCGTTGTCGCCGCCGATGCCTTGGATGATGGCCCAGACGTCGGCGACGGACGCCGACGTTTCGCGAGACCGGGCATCAAGATAGACGCGGTAGCCGGTCCACTCGGGGTCGCTCGGCAGGGGATCACTGGGAGCCCCATCCACGCTCGAGTTCTGCCAACTGGTTTCGAGGTCTCCGTCTTTCATGCGCTCTAAGGCGAGATGAACGGCCGTGCGATACGGCAGCAAGCCCTCCTTCGGCGGGGCAATCACACCATCGATGTCACTGTTCTTCATCACGCAATCGTGTTGCAGGCTGGCAATGATGGGCACGGCGAGCGCGCGAGGGATGGGCGTGACAAGGTTCACCCACTGGCTGGCCAGGTAGGGCGTGAGAACCGGCAACTTGAGAATCTTGCGGGGCTTCATGCCCGCCTCAACCGCATACCCGTTCATCATCTGGGCATACGTGAGCACCTCGGGGCCACCGATGTCTAGCGCTCGAGAGATGTCGGGCGACACGTCGGCTGCCGCGATGAGGTAGTACATCACGTCGCGCACGGCGATGGGCTGGATGTTGTTGCCCACCCACTTGGGCGCCGTCATCACCGGCAAGACATCAGTGAGGTGTCGGATCATCTCAAAACTCGTTGACCCTGATCCGATAATGACACCCGCCTGAAGTACGAGCGTGGGAACGCCCGAGGCCAGGAGAATCTCGCCCACCTCGGCGCGCGAGCGCAGGTGCTTGGAAAGCGACACGTCTTCGGGATGCAAACCACCCAGGTACACGATTCGCTTTACGCCGCGCGCGAGTGCTGCCTCGGCCACATTGCGCGCGCAGTCAACCTCGGTTGTCTCAAAGTCACCGTGTTGCCCCATGGAGTGGACGAGGTAGTAGACCACATCAACGTCGACGCACGCGCCACTCACCTGGCTCGCCTCGCGGAGGTCACCCTCGACAATGTCGACACGGTCCGCCCAGGGCACGTTGCGAAGTTTCTCGGCGCTGCGCACGAGAACGCGGACCTGAAATCCCGCGTCGAGAAGCCGGGGAACCAGACGACCGCCGATGTATCCCGTGGCGCCGGTCACGAGTGCTCGACGAAGTTTCATTCTCACAGCGTACGAACTGGCGTTCAGAAAAGCGAACGTGGCCGGTGCTAGCGTGAGAATCGTGGGGAAACAGGTGATTACCGGGCGCCGGACGCGGGTCCTGACGAGTGGGTTGGGTCTTGTCCTCGCCCTCGCGCTGGGATTGTCCGGATGTGTCCCTGGGCAGCGCGATTCGACGACCGCGACCCCGTCACTATCCCCCACGATTACCAAGACGGGTACGCCCACGCCATCACCGGTTCCGACCGCGAGTCCCACCAGCGCCGCGGGTCCGGTCTTCGCTGCCGGCGTCGAGGCGTTCGCACAGATGCTCGCCACGCTCAACGTCGACGACCAGCCCGAGTCGTACGCGGGCTACGCGCGCGACTACTTCGCCCACTGGGAAGACGCCAACGGCAACGGCTGCAATACCCGTGCCGAAGTTTTGATCGCGCAGACCCTGGCCGCCATCACCCGCCACGGTTCGTGCACCATCGATTCCGGCTCGTGGGTGTCGCTCTACGACGGCGTGACGCTCACGACGGCGGGTGACCTCGACATCGATCACGTGGTGCCACTCAGCGAAGCCTGGAAATCGGGGGCCTGGCAGTGGGACGCGGCCACGCGCGAACAGTTTGCCAACGATCTCGGCTACGCCGGTTCGTTGCTCGCCGTTTCCGCGAGTTCGAATCGCTCCAAGGGCGACAAAGACCCGGCCCGATGGATGCCGGTCGCCAGCGCCACGTGCGACTACGTTCAGAGATGGATTGGCGTTAAGTTCCGCTGGTCACTCACCGTCGACACCGCAGAGAAAACGGTTCTCTCCGCTACCCTCGTGGGTTGTGCCGTGGCCTCGCAGCCGGTGCCCACCAAAGCCACCGTGACGAGGACGTCGAATCAGGCGCCGGCGCCGGTGACCGGGGGCAATGGTTCGGGAGATAGCGTGACCGACCCCGACTACGGCACGTGCAAGGCAGCCAAAGCCAATGGCCGTGGTCCCTACATCAGCGGCGTCGACCCGGAGTACGCGTTCTATCGGGATGGCGACAAAGACGGCATGGTCTGCGAATAGCTGCTCATTACGAAAGACCCCCGAGATAATCCCGGGGGTCTTTCGTACGTATGGAGAGTGTGGGGCTACTTGCAACCGCAAGAGTCGCCGCAACATCCACCTTCGCCGCCGCCCAGCTGAGCTGCGGCTTCGGGGCTCTCGAGCTTAATTCCCTCTGTCATAGTGCACCTTCTCTCTGCGCTCCCTACGGTGAGAGCAACGTCTACCTATAAGTGTGCGCCTGCCGAGCGCCAAATTCAAACGTGCGCGACCGCGAGTTGGCAATTTACGCCGAGAGCGCATCAATTAACTGTGGCCCGTTATTGCGCACGTTGCCTACCGCCGACCCCACGGCGTAGGCCTCGAATGAGTGAGCCGTCGCGTTCGAGGCGGTCTCAAGAAAACTCAGGGCCTCAGCTGCAGATGCGAATTCCCCGGCCAGCCACGTGTCGTAGTCTTCGGGCCCCAACAACACCGGCATGCGATCGTGAATAGGCGTGATGTCTCCCAGCGCCGACCGGGTGATGATTGCGGCCGTGCGACGCACAGCGCTCGCCTCCCCCGCGGGACTCGCGACATCGGTCCAATCCTCGAAGAGTCCCGCCATGGCGAGGCCGCGTCCTGCTAATCCGCGAATGTAAAAGGGTTGCTTGACGCCTGCGGCGTTGACACTCCACTCGTAGTAGCCCGATGCGGGCACAATGCAGTGCCGGTGACGGAACGCCTCGCGAAACATTCCGTTGGTGGCGGCGCCCTCGATGCGGGCGTTCACCGGTTGCGGGCGCTCGGTGAACGACTTCTTCCAGGCCGGCACGAAACCCCAGTGCACCCAGTCGATGGCGCGCTGAACTTCGCCACTTTGAGCGTCAACCTGGCGAACAACGATGGGGATTTCGGCCGTGGGCGGGATGTTGAAGTTCTCGAACCCGGGGTTCCAACCCTCAAGGTTGTCGAGAAGGTCGGGCAGAGCACCGCTCAGGGTTTTGGCCACCACGTAACGTCCGCACACGATGCCATGTTAGGCGAGCCCCGCAGGGCACGGGCTATTTAGCGCCGAGAGCCTTGAGCAGCTGAGGCTTGGTCATCGACGAATAACCCGCGATCTTCTTTTTGCGGGCCGCCTCCTTGAGCTCGGCTACCGTCCAGGTGGAGTTGGGCTTTGTTGCGAGATTGATGTCATTCTTGACATCGGCGACAATGGCCTCGCCGGCGGAT
>JBIIKT010000129.1:0-3991 GCA_044233055.1 Microbacteriaceae bacterium | reverse complement strand
GGAGTAGTTCTCGACGAGCTGCAGGGCACGGGGGTCGCGGGCGAAGAAGTTCTCTCGGACGAAGGCGCCGTTCTCCGTCTTGTAGGTCTGGAAGTCGCCGTCGGGAGTGACATTCATGAGGGTGCGAAGGGCACCATCGTTGTCGCGGGCGAGGAGGTTGTCCCATTCACGACCCCAAATCACTTTGATGACGTTCCATCCGGCACCGCGGAAGAAGCTCTCAAGCTCCTGGATGATCTTGCCGTTTCCGCGAACGGGGCCATCGAGGCGCTGCAGGTTGCAGTTGATCACGAACGTGAGGTTGTCGAGTCCCTCGTTGGCGGCCACCTGAAGCTGACCGCGGCTTTCGACCTCGTCCATTTCGCCGTCGCCGAGGAAGGCCCAGACGTGCTGGTCGGAGGCGTCTTTGATGCCGCGATTGGTGAGGTAGCGGTTGAGCTGAGCCTGATAGATGGCGTTGATGGGACCGAGGCCCATGGAGACAGTGGGGAACTGCCAGAAGTCGGGCATGAGGCGCGGGTGCGGGTATGACGACAGGCCGCCCCCAGCGTGGGATTTCTCTTGGCGGAAACCGTCGAGCTGATCGGCGGTGAGGCGCCCCTCGATGAACGCACGGGCATAGGGTCCGGGCGAGGCGTGGCCCTGAATGTAGATTTGGTCTCCGCCACCGGGGTGGTCTTGGCCTCGGAAGAAGTGGTTGAAGCCAACTTCGTAAAGTGACGCCGAGGACGCGTAGGTCGAAATGTGTCCGCCAACGCCAACGCCGGGTCGCTGGGCGCGGTGCACGAGCATGGCCGCGTTCCAGCGAATCCAGGCGCGGTACTGGCGCTCCAGACCTTCGTCTCCCGGAAACGCGGGCTCGTCTTCAACCGCGATGGTGTTGATGTAGTCGGTCGTGGGCACCATGGGAACGCCCAGGTGCAGCTCCTTCGACCTCCGCAACAGGCTCAACATGATGTCGCGTCCGCGATCGTGCCCGCGAGCATCAACGACGGCATTGAGGGACTCTATCCACTCGGACGTCTCTTGCGGGTCGGCGTCGAAATTAGTGACGGAGTAGGGGTCCTGGTCGTTGACGGTCATGCCGCGTCCTTCCACATCAGGCCGGCAGGTCATGCCGGATCCATGTCTTAGCAGGGAGGTTCTTCAGTGCTGGTGGCACATAGAAGAGCAGCCTCCACTCTATCGCTCGCCCTAGACTGTTGTGCACCCAGTCGACTTCCTCGGGAGTCATTATCAGTGGAGGATTCATGACAATCAGTGCCGGCGACATTGCGCCTGACTTCAGTGTGAAGAACCAGTTCGGCGAGACGGTAACGCTCAGCGATTATTTGGAGAAGGGTGCCGTGGCACTCGTCTTCTTCCCTCTTGCGTTCAGCGGCATTTGCACCGGCGAACTGTGTGAACTCCGTGACAACATCACAGACTTCATCGACGACAACGTTCAACTCATCGGCATCTCGGTCGATTCGCACTTCGCTCAGCGCGCGTTTGCTGAAAGCGAGGGTTACGAGTTCCCCCTGCTGGCTGACTTCTGGCCGCACGGTGCTGTTGCCCGCTCTTACGGGGTGTTCCTCGACGAGGCCGGAATTGCGAATCGAGCCACGTTCCTGATTGGCAAGGATGGTCGTGTTGCCTCCACGTTTGTGACCGAGCCGGGGCAGGCGCGCGACATTTCGGCTTACCGCGACGCACTCGCTTCTCTGTAAGTCTGAACTGCAGGCAAGTCGGTTAGACTTGTCTTCGCAGGGCCTTTAGCTCAGTTGGTAGAGCGCCACGTTTACACCGTGGATGTCATCGGTTCGAGCCCGGTAGGGCCCACTCGACCACAGCAGTTCATCTCGTGAGTGTCGTTACGTCACTACGAGACAAACACAGAGACGGAGTCAATGTGAGCGATTTATACCCCCCGACTCCCGGCGGTGGCAATAACAGCACGGACGACCTCTACGCATCCCTGTTGGGCGACATCGGGCTGGCCGGGCGTGTGCCATCGTCTGTCTCATCCGCACCCGTGGAATCGGATGAATCGCCTGCCGCTCAGGACCCCGGGCCGGTGGAAGCACTGGGTGCGGATGACGCCGGGCGCGACCCTGATCTCGGAGGTGCTGAGTACCCTCTCGCGCCGGAGGTATCGCGCTCGTCCTTTGTGGCGCCGACAACTGACGAGGCACGGGCCTACGCAGCTTCGAGCGAGAACGATGATCCCTTTGGTACAACCCCGATTGTGTCTGACCTCAGCGCCGCGCCGTATTCGACCACACCTGCCATGGATACTCAGCGCATCGACCCGCCTACGGGCGCGTTTACATCACCGGCCGCGCAGAACGCTTCGGACGCTGCGCTCGGCGTGAACGGTCGCCCGCGGCCAACGTTTGATGAAGTGCTTTACGGAACAGCCCCCGGTTTCTCATCCCATGGTCGCTGACCCCACTGGCACCACTGCGAGCAGTCCGCCTCCCGCACCAAACACGCTGTCGGACGTCGTTACTGCCCTTGGCCACCTGTGGCCGGTCTCCGGCGCCGAAGAGTGGGACACCCCCGGTCTTGTGACGGGCAACCCGGATCAGCCGGTTCAATCGATTCTCTTGGCGGTGGACGCCGTTGACGCCACTGTAGTGCAAGCGGTTGAGGCGAAGATCGATCTGTTGGTGACCCATCATCCACTGTTGATGCGGGGGGTTTCGTCCGTTGCCGAAGAACGGTACAAGGGCTCGCTCATTGCTCGCCTCATTCGCAACAACACGGCGCTTTTGGCTGCCCACACCAACGCCGACGTTGTCGCAACGGGAACGTCTGCTGTCATGGCCGACCTCTTAGGGGTCATGAGCGCGATTCCGCTCACCGCTTCGCCACAGAACGTCAACGGTACCGACACCGGACTTGGTCGTGTGGGTGACTTGGCCGACAGCATGACACTGGGTGATTTTGCTCGCCGGGTTGCCCAAACGCTTCCGGCGACAGCACAGGGGATTCGGGTTTCCGGAGACTACGGGCAGCAGGTTCGACGCGTTGCCCTGTGTGCCGGCGCCGGAGACTCGCTACTCGCGCATCCTCTCGTGACAACTGCCGACGTGTACATCACGAGCGACCTCCGCCACCATGCGGCCCAAGAATCCCGCGAACAAAGTGCGCTGGGCGGGGGACCGGCACTCATCGACGTATCACACTGGGCGGCGGAGTGGTTGTGGCTCGAGTACGCTGCGCGCGAGATCCGCGCAGTGCTTCCTGACGTCGACGTGAGCGTGAGCGATATTCGTACCGATCCCTGGGATTTTGTCATCGTGCAGTAGCACGTGGCGCCGTCACAAGAAAGCAGAAGAACACGCGTGAAGGCATCACCGCACGACCAGCTCGCCCTGATTGCACTGCAGGACTGCGACACCGGAATCGCTCAGCGCGTTCACGACCGCGCTCACATGGCGCAAGCCTCGCAGTTGGCTGATCTCTCCAAGCAGATGTCTACTCTGGCCGCCCGTCTCGCGGAAGCCACGGGCATCACCGAGGATCTGCAGACCGAGATTGCGCGCCTGGAATCGGACGCGCGCGTTGCTGTCGAGCGGTTGGCCCGGGATACCGTTCTCCTGAAGGGGTCGTCGAACGCTGCGGAGATCACAGTCCTCGAGAACGAGATCGAAACCCTGACACGGCGCGCGTCGGAGCTGCGCGACGCGGAAGTCCAGGCCAAGGAAGAGGCGGAGCACGCCCAGAAGAACCTTGCCATGGTCACCGAAGACCTGGCGCGGGTGACCGCCCAGCGCCGAGAGGCCGAGGAATCCCTGCAACAGGGTGAGGAAACCCTCGCCGCGGAGCTGGTGAACTTGCGACGGCTGCGTGATGACATCGCGGGCGGCCTGCCGACGGAACTGTTGGCACTCTATGAAAAGCAGCGTGAGCGCTACGGCATTGGAGCAGGGTTGTATGTCAATGGTGTCTCGATGGCCACGGGAATGCTGCTGAGCGAAAGAGACGCTGACACGATCCGGCACGC
>JBIIKT010000128.1:0-4001 GCA_044233055.1 Microbacteriaceae bacterium | reverse complement strand
AAGGTATTGACGACAGACACTGTGATTGCTCCTTTTATTGCGCAGGATGTCGGGGGCTGACATGACCAATGCTGCTCCACGACTCGTGCGTCGAGGCTCAGCATTTATCTCGATATCAAGATACCGCGTTTTGGGATTGCTCGGCCGCTTTTTCCTTGAAGAGTCCGCGCACAAGCAACCAGGTCGCTGCCAACACCGGGACGTAGAGTGGCAGGCCGAGAGCCAATTTGGCCGTGAGCAGCGCCTGATTGAGTGCAGCGTTCTCCGCCCCAGAGGCCAACGACGCAGCCACGAATAGCGGGACCTCTACCGCAAGCCGAATGACGAACATGGCGAGCCACAGAAGCGTAGTGATGGTGTAGACACGACGAGACTCACGATCTTTTCGCCACGCTCCCTTGTCTTGGCGATACAGGCCAATGACGAGCCCCACCAACGGCCAACGCGCCGCGAGAGACACAATGACGGCCAACGCGTAAACGCCGTTGGTAACCAGACCCCAGACAGAAAATCCCTCGGCGCGACCGGTGAAGATAGCGATGGCGGCGGAGAGGGCAACGCCAACCAGTCCCACAATGGCCTGCAAAACACTCTCGCGACGAATAATGCGCACGAGTGTGAAAATGACCGAAGCTCCCACGGACAGGCCCAGTGCCAGCCACGGAAGTCCCTCCTTCACCCCCGACAGGGCATAGACGAAGACGAACATTGTTACGGGAACAACCGTTTCCAGAATTCCGAGAACACCGCCTACAGCCCTCAGGAGTGGCTGACCCGTCTCCTGCGCCGTCGCCAGTGCCGCGAGGCCACGCGGCTGAGGTTTCTTGTCGCTCACGCGATTGCCTGACTCGAAGCACCACCGGCTTGTGCGGGCACTTTGATGGGCAGCATCTCGCGAGGGGGCATGGGCGTCTCACCGCGGACGATGACCAGACTTCGGAAGAGGTCAATCATGGCTCGACCGGTTGAGGCTTCCATCGCAGCCGGACCGGTGATCACTCCGCGAACAAACCAGCGCGGTCCATCGACACCTAAGAATCGTGCGTCCTGGATACCGGGCTTTCCGTTCGACAAAACGACGGGAATCTGGCACTTCAGTTCGATGCCGACCGGGCCCATTACGGGCTCGGCAACTCCACCCTGAGACGTAATGTGCTCGATCACCTGTTGGCGAATTTCATGCCACAGTCCGCTACTGCGAGTGGCAGCGAACGGTTGGACCTGAAGAGTGGAACCGAACTGGTCGAGGTTCACCGCAACAATTCGCTGAGTGGCCTGCTCAACCTCGAGTCGAAGATTGAGGCCCTCACGCGGTTCTACTCGAATTGAGCCGAGATCGACGAAAGGGCGGATGCCGGTAACTTCACTCTCGTCAAAGGGTCCGTTCAGATGCCGATCCTCGGGAGCGCTCTTCTCCACCGAAATATTCAAGTCCGAAGCCATAACGACTATCTCACCACACCTTTACGAAGAGATACCTGAAGATCCAAAGCCACCCTCGGCACGATGAGTTCCGGGAAGCTGCTCGACGGCAACAAATCGGGGTCGCGCAAGGGGCATGACGATGAGTTGAGCAATACGGTCGCCGGGATTCACCACAAACGCTGTGTCAGAGTCAAGATTGATCAGGGTGACGCGAATCTCGCCACGATACGCAGCGTCAACCGTCCCCGGTGAGTTGACAATCGAAATACCATGCTTCGCGGCGAGCCCACTGCGGGGAACGACAAACGCAACGTAGCCGTCCGGCAAAGCTATGGAGAGCCCCGTTCCCACGGTTGCCCGAGCCCCGGGCTGCAGCGTGACGGATTCTGTGGAGGCGAGGTCGGCTCCCGCGTCACCGGGATGAGCTATCGTCGGTGCATTCTTTCCGCTAAAGAGAACCTCAACTACGTCAGTCACGCAATTGAGGCTAGCAAGGATGCCGAGCAGGCAAAATCGTGGTCTGATAGTGACGTGACGTATCGCGAAATCCTGTGGCCCAATCCGATGATTTATCTGGCTTTTCTTTTGGAGATTCCCATAATCATGCTGCTGATTGCCCCGTTCTCACTTCCGCTCGGCATCTTGCTTTCCAGCGTCATCTTTATCGCCATAACGATTGCCGTCACGGTCACGTCACCGCGAATTCAGATTGCCGATGGCAAGCTCCGTGTGGGCAAGGCATCCATTGGCCTTGAGTATCTTGGCGCCGCCTCGGCGTTTACCGGCACACATGCCATTGCCGAACGCGGACCGAAGTTGGATGCTCGCGCGTGGACGCGGTTTCGTGCCTGGATTGGACCCGTGGTTCGGGTGGAGATCAATGACGATGCAGATCCCACGCCCTATTGGCTCTTTAGTACGCGTCGTCCCGAACAACTTGTGGCCGCGCTGCGAACAGCTCGCGCAGAGGTGAAGCCCTAGCGTCTCCGAACTAGCTGTTGCACTCGATGCACACGGGGCCGAGCTTGTTCTGCTTGGCCAACTGCGAGCGGTGCTTTACGAGAAAACACTCGATGCACGTGAACTCGTGCTCCTGGGGTGGCAAAACAACAACGTTGAGTTCGACGTCGGAGAGATCGTGACCACCAACGCCAAAGTCGCCCAAATTATCGGCGTCTTCGAGGTCAACCGACGCCGAAAGCTTCTCGGGAACACGTTCCTTGAGAGCCTCGATGGATTGAGTGTCGTCGTCGTCGTTTTTACGCGGCGCGTCGTAGTCAGTTGCCATTTATCTTGAGTCACCTACACTTTTCGCTCAGAAGGGTGGGAGTGTTACGCGCCTGTAGTTTGCACTACGTCTAGCCGAAAGTCCAAACCCCTCGCGGTAAGCGGAAATTCCGACAAAAAATTGTCCAACGGCGCACCGCGCCATTGACCACGATTGCCCGCCGCTCGTGGCACGATAGGCGCTAGGTAAGTTCAGGGTTTGGAGCCACGTAGATGCGCGACCTCAACGTCACGAGCGTCGATACCGGCGTGATCGTGGCCACTGATTCCGACGGCGCAGAATATCGAATTGCCGTCGACGAGGTCACCGTATCTCGCCTGAAGCGTCCGCACGTTTCGTCGGCTCAGACGCGTGTCTCGCCGCGCGACATCCAGTCCCAGCTCCGAGCCGGCCTCACCCGAGAAGAGGTGGCCGAACTCACAGGGGCAAGCGCAGAAGAGGTGGCCCGCTTCGAAGGCCCGGTTTTGGCTGAGCTCGAGTACATCATTAATGCCGCTCTCGCCCTTCCGGCGTTTTCCGAGGAGTCTGTCGGCGACGATCGGTCGGTCACCGTGGGTGCCCGCGTGCGCACACAAATCGAGAATGTCGGTGGTGCAGACGAACGCTGGGCAAGTTGGCGAAACCCCGCGGGCGAATGGCACCTTAAGTGCACATTTCAGGTTGCGGGTATCCCACACGAGGGCCGGTGGAGCTTCGAGCCCAAGCATCACCAACTGACACCGCTCAACGATGAGGCCGCCAACCTCATGGCCAATCAGGCATTCACCTCGGGGCTCATTCCCCGACTGCGAGCCGTCGACGGCAAGCAGCGCCGCCAGACCGGGCCCTCCGCGCGCCTCACCGAAACGGCGCCCGGCCCCGAGCAGGCGGCTATTCCGGTCGCAACGACTCCCACAGAGTCGGTGGTTGCCGAACCCGTAGTGCCCAAAGCCGCAGTCGCCGAGTCGGTTGCCGAGACTGCGGCCGCCAGCATCGATGTCGCTACGCCAGTTGTCTCTGACTCGCAATCTGATGAGTCAGCAAAACGGGATACACCCGCCGCGAGAGACGGCTTTGAGGTCGAAGAAGATGCTGCGCCCACTCCCACCGCCGACCTGATGGCTGCCCTGCGGAAACGACGCAGGGAAAACCACGACGCTCCGACATGGTTAGCGGAAGCGGCTTCTACGGAAGGCTCTCGCGCCAAGCCCGGTTCAATTACCGATGAGCTCGCGGAGATGCAGAACACTCAACCGACAAAGTCCTCACGCACAGGAAGCTCCCGACGGAATCGTGCTCAGATGCCCAC
>JBIIKT010000127.1:0-4015 GCA_044233055.1 Microbacteriaceae bacterium | reverse complement strand
GCGGGCGGGACGCGTGCAGGAGGTTCGAGGATTTCGCCTCGTGCATTCCGTGGAGCTCGCCACCAAGGAACCTTTCGGCTCGGCCGCAACGTTCGTTCAATTTTCGACGGAAATGTGCTCCCGCTGCCCGGCAACCAAGGCCCTGCTGATTCGTGTTGCCCAAGAACACAGCGGAGTTCGACACATTGAGGTGGACATCTCACACCGCCCCGATATCGCGTCAAGCTTTAACATTCTGCAAACACCCACCACGCTCGTGCTCGACAACAGCGGCGCCATTGCCGCTCGCATCGGCGGAGCACCCCGACCCGAGGCGGTTCGAACCGCTCTCGATATTGCACTGAGGAGAGATCATGGCAACTACGTCATCTAAGTCCAGCCCGCTCGCGGCTCAGCCCGGGCAAAAGGGCATCGACCCGCGCGGACCCCGTTTTGGCGCCGCCATCACCACCGTCCTGTTGGCGGTCACTGTTGTGCTGGCCCTCCTGGGGCCCTCGGTGGCAACGGGCGCCACACTGCCCCAGCGCCTTGCCGATCCCGCCTTCTGGCTGTTGGCCGTGATCACCGTGCTGTTTGCCTGGGGTGCCTTCGGTGGCATCCAGTCGCACCCCTACGGCAGGTTCTTCCGCGCGGTGATCGCCCCTCGGCTGGGCAAGCCGAGCGAGCTTGAGAACCCCAAGCCGCCCACATTCGCCCAACTGATCGGTTTTGTGATTTCGCTCGTGGGCCTCGTTCTTGACCTCATCGGTGTGCCCTACGGGCTCGCTGTGGCCGCCGCGTTTGCGTTCATCGCCGCATTCCTCAACTCGGTCTTTGGCTACTGCCTGGGCTGCCAGATCTACGTGTTGCTGGCTCGTGCGGGTATTGTCGGACGCGGAGGCAAGACCGCTTAGCTCGCTGTCTCTCGCAAGAGATTCGGGAGGAATCGTGACACAACGCGTGCTCATTGCCGGGGGCACCGGCATGATTGGTCAGGCCCTGAAGATCGCCCTTCGCGCCGACGGGTGGGAAGTACACACCCTGACGCGACAGGCGTCGCGGGCAGCCGGCGATCCGATGATGCACATCTGGCAACCGGGCGCGCCCCTGGATCTTGATGCGGTGGGTGGATTCACGGCCATCGTAAACCTCGCCGGGTCGTCAATCTCACGAATGCCGTGGACGGCACAGCGTCGGGCCGACATTCTCGACTCACGAATCGCGGCGACGACCACCCTCGTTGAGGCCATGGCGCGGGCTAACGCGCGGCCGAAAACGTTCGTGAGTGGATCTGCGGTGGGCTTCTACGGGTCTCGCGGTGACGAGATTCTCACCGAGCAATCCGCGCCCGGCGAGGGGTTCCTCGCCGAGGTGTGTCGTGCCTGGGAGGACGCCGCGTTCGCCGCACCGAAGGGCGTTCGCGTGGCTGTGATTCGCACCGGGCTGGTCTTGGCCCCTCGGGGAGCTCTGACGCCGCTGAGACTGCTCACTCGCCTCTTTGTGGCAGGGCCCCTTGCTGGCGGTCGCGCGTGGTGGCCGTGGGTGAGCCTGCAAGACGAAGTGCGTGCCATCGTGCACATCCTCAACTCGCGCTTGTCGGGACCGGTCAATGTGGTGGGCCCCGAAGAGGCCACGTCGCGACGCGTGATGCGCGCTCTCGCCTCCGCGATGAAGCGTCCGTTCTGGTTGCCCGCACCGGGGTGGGCTATCCGACTGTTGCTGGGTCGAGCAGGCAATGAGCTCCTGCTCGCAAGTCAGCGCGTGCGGCCGACAGCGCTCGAGGCCGACGGATTTGTCTTTACGTCACCGACGGTCGATCGGGCCATCGCCGAGGCACTCGCGTAGCTTCTGCCCTGGCTACTCCGGTGGCCTACGGCACCAGAACGGCGCGACCGCGCAGAGTGCCCTCGTGCAACCGCTCGTAGGCCCTAGGGCCGTCGGTGAGCGCAAACACCTCGTGCTCCACCGAGATTTTGCCGGCGCGCGCCAACTCGAAGACCTCGATGAGTTCCGGGCGCGATCCCCAGTAGGGCGAACGCACGGCCACGTCCCACGGACCAATACCGAAGCCCACGGGGAGCGATCCGCCGCCCACCCCCACAATCGAGATTTCCGCCTCGGGAGCCACCATCTGCCCGGCCATTCCGGCCGTCACATCGTTGCCCACGAAGTCGAAGACGGCGACCACGCCCACGCCGTTGGTCAGCGCACGCACTTTCTCAACGGCCGTGGCATCGCTCATGAACGTGTGGTGGGCGCCCACTTCGCGCGCCAGTTCGAGTTTCTGTTCGCTCACGTCGAGGGCCACCACGGTCACGGGCGAGATGGCGCGCAAAATCTGAATGGCCATGTGCCCGAGTCCGCCGGCACCAATACACACCGCCACCTTGCCAGGCGTGAGCTTGTGGAGTGAGCGTTTGATGGCGTGGTACGGCGTCAAGCCGGCATCGGTGAGTGACACGCTGGCCACCGGGTCGAGGTCGCCCAGCGGTACGAGGTGGCGGGCTGTATCGACAATCATGTAGTCGGCCATGGCACCGGGAGCCCCCAGACCGGGAGCCTGGATGCCGAGCGCGGCCGCGTGCGGACACAGCATTTCCTTGCCCACCACGCAGTAATCGCAGACCCCGCACCCCCACGGGCCATAGACGGCGACGCTGTCGCCCACGGCAAACTCGGTGACGCCCTGGCCCAATTCGGCAACCGTGCCGGCACCCTCGTGGCCCAGCGTCATCGGCGTGCGCCAGCCCATGGTCGTGAAGACGTCCTCGGGCAGACTCATCACAAACTCGTCTGAGTGGCACACGCCGGCAGCGGTGATCTTGAGGAGCACTTGGCCGGGCCCCGGCGTTGGTCGATCGAGCTCAACAATCTCAGGAGCTTTACCCACGTTGGTGTACTGGAGTGCGCGCATTTTCTCAGCCATAGGAAAACGATGACCCACTGCGGAGGTAATCGGTTTGACCCTGCGCGCTGACCGCGTCGGGTTTACTGCACGCTTTTGTCCGGCCCGGTCTCTGGCAACTCTTGGCGACTGAGCCGAATCGCGGTGCGCACGGCCGCTCGGGCACGGCGCCGATCGCCGCTGGCATCGTAGGCCAAGCCCAATCGCAGCCACGCCCGCCAACTCTGGGGTTCGCGCTCCACCTCGGCCGCATACTTGGGGAACTCGGCGTCGGCTTGATCGCGCAGGGGGCGACCGCTGGGACGGCGTTCAAAGTTTTCTTCGGGTAGGGCACCTTCCGCCTCAAGCGTTCGAACCAAGCGCGCAGACGCCGCGCCGAACATGAGTTCGCGCACAAGGGCCCAGACCCCCACCAGCGGCAGGATAACCAGCGCGGCCCCCATGGCCTGGGTCACGAGAATGCCGGTTCCGAGCAGGGCGAGGGCCAACTGCGCGGTGGCGCCAAGATATAGGGCAAGAAGCACCGACATGGCAACGGTACCGAGGAGCGCGCGCCTCACGATTCGGTTGAGAGGTTGATGACCTGATCGAGGCCCACCACGGTTCCGCGAACCGACGACAGAGCGCGCAACGATGCCAGGATGCCCGCTTCGTAGGAACGATTTGAGAACGTTGAGTGTGTGATGGTGATGGTCTCGCCGAGGCCGCCAAAAACGACATCCTGCTTAGCGAGAACACCCTCCATGCGCAGGCTGTGAACAGGAACGCCCGCAACGAGCTGGCCCCGCGCGCGCTGATCTGCGTGCGGCGCCTGGATGTCGTCATCGCGCATCACGGCGATGCGTTCGGCCGTATTGACCGCCGTTCCGGAGGGCGAATCAATCTTGGTGACGCCGTGCGTTTCGACAATTTCGATTGAGTCGTAAAACGGTGCGGCCAACGTGGCCAAATGGGTGGCCAGGGCAGAGCCCACCGAGAAATTCGCGATAAAAATCACTCCAATTTCGGGGTGCGCGTCGATGAGAGGACGCAGGGCCGCGATGCGTTCGCGCGACCAGCCGGAGGTTCCCACGAGAACGCTCTTGCCGTTCTCCACGGCAAACTCGACCACCTGCTTGCTCACGGCCGGGA
>JBIIKT010000126.1:0-4037 GCA_044233055.1 Microbacteriaceae bacterium | reverse complement strand
CACGAATGTGGTCAAAGCGAGCGTGCCGCACCCGAGAAGTACCCAGGCCTCTATCGGCACCTGTCTGCCGACGGACGACCCGAATGCCGACAGGGCAAGGACCAGCCCGGCGAACGCGGGAATCGACAGCACGACGGAGACGACGTCGAGCCGCGCCGATCGGTCCGCGCTGGTTGCATGCACCCGCGAGGTCAGGGCAAGGGCGAGAATCGCGACCGGCAGAATCAAGATGAAAAGGAATCGCCAATCGAGAACCTGGATGATGGTGCCCCCGATACCTGGACCAATCGCAGGTGCCACAGCCATCACAACAGCGAGATTGCCCATCGTGCGACCGCGCCGATTGGCCGGCACCGATCTCATCACCGTCGTGAGCAGGAGGGGAAACATGATTGCAGCACCCGCCCCCTGGAGGGAGCGCGCGACGAGCAGCCCCACCAAGTCGATCGCGATGACCCCAATCGCAGTTCCCAGCGTGAAGAGACTCATTGAGATCACGAAGACCACTCGGGCCGACATCCGTTGCAGAAGGAAGCCTGTCGTCGGAATGACGATTGCCATCGCAAGCATGAAGGAGGAGGACACCCACTGAGCCGCAGCGGGGTCGATGGCAAGTTCCGACATGATGCTTGGGATTGCGACGGCGATGACCGTCTCATTCAATGACAGCACGAAAGTCGCGGCTATCAGGATCGGCAGTTCACCGCCCGGCTGTTTCGGCTTTCGTGCCACGGGGTTGCGCTTGGTCAATGGAATCCTCATGTGACAAGGCTGTCCGCCTGTCGTCTTCGAGATGGTCTGATAGGTAATGCCAGCTAATCGTTCCACCGCGGCACTGCCGCGTCAACTTGAATGGGCGCACCTGTCGTCCTGGCTCGTTGTCGATGATCGCAGAGCCCGTGGAGGCAGGTTTGCGGGAACGAGCTCAGAGCCGACCTCAGGCTGACGAGGCATCCCGCAGGAAGATCCGCACTCCAGCCCCTGCAAGTCCCGAAGTGATGGAACGTGCGGTCACGGAAGCAGTGCCTTGCTCGCGCCACCCTGGAACATCGAGCACCAGTTCGGAGAACGTGTTGCCGTCGGGTGCCCCAATCGTCACGTCAATCGGTGCGTCGACCGTGTTCACGATAACGATTGCCTCGTGCTCCGGGCTGCGAAGCAGGGCGGCGTAGACGCGGTCGTCCGACACGTCGAGAGCGTCGTGGATCACTTCTCCGGACGCGAGCACGGGGTGTGTGAGCCGTGCAGAGTTGACCGCGGCAACCTCGGCCTCGATTCCCTCCTCACCACCGACGAATGTCATGTAGGGCTCGCCGCGCAGGGCGAAGATGGCCATCAGGGCCGCTGTGCGTGCCTCGCCATGCTGATTACGGCGCCACTTGCGACCGGGGCTTGGCCACCAGAAGGTGTCATGACTGTCGATGTGGTGAGCGGTCATGGCGTTGAAGGGCAGACTGCGGTCTCGGTGAGCGAGCCATTCCACGAGCTCGCGTGCGTTTCGAATCCAGTGATCCCGACGATTCTCCGTGGCGGTAATTGCACGAACAAGCCATTGTTCGTCGTAGTTGTAGGTGAGGTCCATGTCACGGCGGAACAACGCCCCCGATGGCTCGGTGTAGAGCAGCGCGTCGGGCCTGACCTGACGAATCGCCGTTCGCAGCATCGCGAACAGTGGAACCGATCCGAGCATGGAGACGTGCGCGGATGACCTCGTGCGTTCGCTCCAGTTCATGAAGTAGTTGTATGACGGTGCATCGAACCGGAATCCGTCGGCGTTCAGCCTCTCAAGGAGGTCGAGGCAGACGTTGACGAAGTACTCCTGCCAACCGGGGTGCGCCGTATCGAAGGCGTTGGTGTAGATACCGATCGGATTTCCCGCGCTGTCTTCACAGAACCACTCGGGGTGCTCGAGCCGGAGAGGGTGAACGTGCGGCGAACCAGCGGTCCAGTGCGGCGAGAAGTCTAGAACGTGGCGTGCCCAAGCAATGGAGTAGGGCTCGAACTCGTCCTCTTCGAGCACGGTGATGTCCTCGACGGCCTCATCCATGCGATGACCGAATGCCCCGGCTTTGATCGACTCGACCGCGGTTTTCACTATCTCGCCATCGATCACGCCGTGCAGAAGAATGTCGAGAATCACCTTCATGCCTCGTTTGTGGCAGAGCTCGATGAGCTCTTTCAGGTCGCTCTCTTCACCGTACGAGACCGTGATGTCGTCATAGTCGGCAACGTTGTAGCTGGGGAACGGATGCCGTGGCATGATTTGCAGGGCGGTGAACCCCAAGGCGTGTATGCGATCGAGGTCGTTGATCAACTCTCGAACGGTGGGATAGGGCGAGTACGTGTATCCGTTGTGGAACACCGAAAACCCGATCTGAACCTCGTAGAGGTTTGCCGCCGCTCCCCACTCCGGGGCGTCACCGTGAGCGGCGATGGAATTGCGAGCGAGGGCGTCGGGAACCTCATCGAGCACCTCGGCGAAGGTGGACGGAACGAGGTCAAGGTGGAGGGCGTCAACGCTCAAGCGCGCGCCCGGCACGAGGACTCCTGCGACATCCGCCAGCCAATGCAGGTGAAAGCCGGCTCCCTCGGGTTCGAACCAGATGTCCCCGATGGTGTCCGTCTGAATCGGCCAGAACACCCAGGTGAGCGGGTTGTCGGTGTCTTCAAACGCGAGCAAACCCGTGGAACCGTTGACGCCGCCCACCGGTGACACGTAGAGACGCTGCGCGATGTCGCTGATATCTAGGTTGGCCCGGTACTTGCCACCGGGGGCCTGAAGACGCCACTGGGACGCTGTCGAGGGCTCGAGCCGCAGATCGAGCTGCACGTTTCGAACCGTCGCCTCCTGCGTGGCAACGACATCGACGGAGACCGTCACTCGAGGAAATGTGCTCTGAAACCGGTACGTCCACTCGAGAGCGAAGGGAGCATCGGCGGAGGTCGTGACGCGGTGGATGCGGTGGCCCTCGCCCAAACTGGTGAGATGGCTCGCGGGCTCGGAAGGCGTCACGGCAGTGGCGGTAGATCCCGCGTAGACCAACCCGCCCATTGCTCCACGCACTTCGTCGCCTCCCGTGGTCACCGTGAGCACGGCTGGGCTGAGAAACTCTCGCCCTCCCGTTTCAAGGCCAAGAGGTGCACCACTGTGCGGATCGATCGTCACCACAACATCGGAGAACTCGGAGGTCAGGCGAAGGGGAGAGGGGTTGTTCATGAGTTCCTCACGGAGGTGGTAATACCGGACAGGCCAACCCCGAAACAATATCACGGCGGCATGACGGCCGCACGACCTTAGATGCCGAGCGGCGGAGCGCCCGAGATGCCTCGGCTCTCCAACATCTCCGAGATGGGCCGATCAACATCTTCTCCGAACAAAGACAAGGCAAGGCTGAGGTGATCTGCCATAAGCGTGCTCGCGAGATCGGCATCGCCGGCACGGATTGCTTCGGTAAGCTTCCGATGCTGAGGATCTCCAATCTCCCGCACGTGAGGATCGCTGTGGCTTCGCAGCATCAGAGAGTACACCTGAGCGCGAATCGAGCCGAACATCAGCGCGATCACCGGGTTGCCGGAGGCGGCCGCGACCGCCTCGTGAAACTGCAGGTCGGTTGAGGCGCGATCCACCAGGGACTGGGCCTCTTCGTGTCGGAGCAGAACCTCGTCCAACCCCTCCATAGGTCGCTGGGGGGCCGCCGCGGCATATCGAGCTGCCGTGACCTCGACCATTAGTCGCGCCTCGACGAGATGACGAGTTGTGATTCCCGTGCGGGCGGCGGCGCGGTTCAGCGAATGCGAGAGCTCGTCGACGGCGACCTCTCGAACGAACGTTCCACGTCCCGCCTGAATATCAACGAGTCCACGCTCGACCAGTCCCGAAAGCCCCTCACGAATCACGGGTCGGCTCACACCGTACTCATCGGCGAGCTCTCGCTCGGAGGGAAGCTTCTGCCCCGCGGCAAACTCGCCCGCAAGAATTCGAAGTTCCAATAGCCGGATGATTTCAGACTTACGCAGTGGACTACTCACAGCACTCC
>JBIIKT010000125.1:0-4057 GCA_044233055.1 Microbacteriaceae bacterium | reverse complement strand
GGCGTGATCGGCTGGGATAGTGGAGCCCGACCCCAGCGCCTTGCGCACCGCCATGTAATCGCCCACGGCGTTCACCGAATCGATGGCAATGAGCCGGTCGGCACGGTAGTACAGCACCGAGAACGATTCGTCATCGGGAGTGCCGCGCACCACCGTCTGGTCGTAGCCGGTCGACAGTCCGGCAATCTGCAGTTTGAGATCGGCCTGATCCGACCAGAACCACGGCACGGCTCGGTAGGGCTCGCGCCCGCCGGCCAACGTCTTGGCTGCCGTCTTGGCTTGGTCCACGGCGTTCTGCACCGACTCCAAGCGCACCTGAGAGTCTCCGCCGAGAGGATGCGGAAGCAGTACGGCGTCGCCCGCGGCAATTACGCGCGGGTCGCTCGTCTCGGCAAACTCGTTCACCACGATGGCGCCGTTGACGGTCTCCAGGCCCAACTGCTCGGCCAGTTCGCCGCGAGCAATCACGCCGATGCCCACCATCACAATGTCGGCCGGCACAACCTCGCCGCTGTCGAGCTCAACGCCGGTAACCTTTCCGCCCTCGCCAACGAGTCGGGTGATTGTGGCGCCCAGGCGAACGCTCGTGCCGCGGCGCTCGTGCGCGGCCCGATAGAACTCGCTCGTCTCAGGGCTCACGGCGCGGGCAATGAGACGATCCATGGCCTCGAGCACGGTGACCTGCTTGCCGTCCATGCGCGCGCCGGCAGCTACCTCGAGGCCGATGAACCCGCCGCCAATCACCACAACGCTGGCCGCCGCATCCCAGCGCTTCTTGAGCTCGAGGGCGTCGGCGATGCCGCGCAGGTAGAGCACACCGTCGAGCTCGGCGCCCTCGATGGGAAGTCGGCGCGGGGTCGAGCCCGTGGCCAGTGCCAGCTTGTCGAAGTGAATCTCGCGACCCGTGTCGGTGACGGCCAAGCCGCGCTCACCAGACAGGTCAACCGAGACCACCTTCTCGTCCGGCACCATAACGATCTTGTTGTCCACGTAGAACGACGGCGAACGCAGCTCGAGCGTTTCGATGTCGGCACTGCCGTGCAGGAATGCCTTGGAGAGCGGCGGCCGCTGGTAGGGCCCGTGCGGCTCTTCGCCCACGAGCTCGATGCGTCCGTCAAAACCGTTGTCGCGCAGCGATACCGCAATCTGCATGCCGGCCTGGCCGGCGCCCACAATCAGGACGTCGGTCATGGTCTAGACCTGTTCGGGTGCGATTCGAACAACCAGACCGTCGAGGTCGGCGCTCATTTTGACCTGGCACGAGAGGCGGCTCGTGGGCTCGCGGTCCGTGGCCGCGCCATCGAGCATATCGTCTTCAAGGGGTCCGGGCTCGCCCACCTTGTCGGCGAACGCCTCATCAATGAACACGTGGCACGTGGCGCAAGCACAGGCGCCGCCGCACTCGGCAACAATGCCGCGCACGCCGTTTTTTACGGCTGTTTCCATCACGGAATCGCCATCGCGGGCGTCCAGGGTGGTCTCAACACCGTCGGGCTGAATGTAGGTCACTTTGGGCATGGGTTTCTCTTTCGTGAGTGATGTCGACGAATCGACGGGCTAAATGAACTGTTTGCCGCCGTCGACGACAATGGTTTGACCGGTGATGTAGCTGGCATCTTCCGACGCCAAGAATAATGCCGTGCCCACCATGTCGCCCGGCTGGCTCGCCCGGGGAATCGCACGGCTGGAAACTCCGTAAGTTTCGGCGTCGTCCATGACACTCATGCTGGCCTCGGTGAGGGTGAAGCCGGGGGCAATCGCGTTCACGGTCACGCCGGTCTTTCCCACCTCGCGCGCCATCACCCGGGTCATGCCAATCATGGCTCCCTTGGACGCCACGTAGTGCATCCACAGGGGCGACCCGCTAAAGACCGTGGCCGAGGCGATGTTGATGATGCGGCCCGTGGCCTGAGTCATCTTGGGAAAAGCGGATGCTGAGACAAGCCAGGCGCCCTTGACGTTGACGGCCATCACGCGATCCCACTCGTCGGGGTCAAGTTCGTAGAAGGGCGCGCGGTTGATGGTGGCGTACAGGGCTGCGTTGTTGATCACCACGTCGATGGATCCGAAGGCCGCGAGGGCGGCGTCCATCAGGGCATCGGTGGATGCTTTCTCGGTCACGTTCGTGGTGACGGCGATGGCTTTGGCTCCGGCTTTCTCCACGAGAGCCACGGTCTCCTGAGCGCCGGCCTCATTCATGTCGGCAACCACGATGTTGGCGCCGCGTGCGGCAAAACCCTCGGCAAAGGCGCGGCCCAGACCGCCGGCCGCGCCGGTAACAATCACGGTCTTGCCGGCAAATTGTGTGGTGTCAGTCATTGAGTCGTCCGTTCTCACGAAGTTCCATCATTTGGGGGCTGAGGTCCATGCACTCCACGGCCATCAGGGCCAGAGACATGTTCTTGGCCTCGTCGGTAAACAAGACGTCGTAGGCGCGGTAGCTATTGATGCGCAGGGACTCCTCGCGATTCAGGCCGAATCGCGGCATGGCCACATCGGTTCCGTGCGGAGAAACGCGCCACACCTTGTCGGAGTCTTTGACGAGCTTGTCGTTGAGGCTCAACGCGGTCAGACGAGTGTCGTGGCCGTCGATGATTTCGCAGATTTCGTTGATATCGGCCTCCGGGATGCCGGCCTCAGTCAGGATTTCGCGCGCGATGCGCGCGCCCTCCTTCTCGTGCTGAAAGACGGCCCAGTCGTAGGAGCCATCGCGGTCGGGCGCAATGGCCTGAAACGCGTCGTACTCGTCGACGGTTGACCAACCGGTGTCGTGGAGGATAATGGCCGGCAGCACAATGTGCTCGTGGGCATCGGGGATGTGGTGCAACAACTGACGCGCAATGCCGTACGAGTACAGCGTGTGGGCATCGTTGTCGCGGGTTTGCAAGTACGGGGTGGCGAGCTTCCAAATGAACATATCCCGCTCCCCCATCGAAATCATTCCGGGAACATCGTCGTAAGCCGGAATCAGGTGGCTTACTTCGCGTCCGAGGTGATTGATCGGGGAGCGGGATACGTTTTTCATCTGTTGAGGTGGTGAGGTCCTACTTGAGGATCTCGACCGTGCCCTGGTTACCATCAACACGGAGCTTCATGCCCGTCTTGATCGTGGTCGAAGCCTTACCGGTTCCGGTCACAGCGGGCAGACCGTACTCACGGCACACGATGGCCGCGTGGCTCATCATGCCGCCGATGTCGGTAACGGTTGCACTGATCTTTCCGAACACGGGACCCCAGCTCGGGTTGGTAACCGGAGCAACGAGAATCTCGCCCTGCTTCAGTTCGCCCAGCTGGTCCGGGCTCGTGATGACGCGGGCAATACCCTCGACAACACCACCCGAGGCGGCCATGCCCTTGAGTCCACCCTTGCCCGAATCGTCGGCGCCCAGCCACTGCTGAACCTGCTCGGTGGTGATTCCCCAGAGCATGACGGTGAAAGGCTCGTTGATCTCTGCCGGAGGCTCGTTGAACGCGGGCGCGGGGCGCTGCGTCTCGAGTGCGGCAATGATCTTGGTGCGGCGCTCGATCTCCTTGGGCCAGTACGACGGACCGATTGCCGGCGTGCCGACAGCCCATCCGTTGGCGTAGTCGAACAGAACGGGGCGAACCTCGTCACGCGACAGGTAGAGGATGTCTGTGGCTTTGCCCCAGAATCCCTCGTCTGCCAGCAACTGACCGAGCTGACGAACCTTGCGCCAGAAGACGCCCATGGTCCAGTGCTCGATGTAGAAGTTGTGGTCTTCAACGTAGGGGTAGACCGCGCGTGCGAGGCCCAACTTGCCGTTGAAGGTTTCCTTGGCTTCTCCATCGAGTGCGTCGGCGTACTCGCTCACGATGCGGTCGCGCTCCACGAGGAGCTCGTCCTTCGGACGGTGCAGACGCTCGCCCTTGGCGGCACGGGCAACGTAGTCAACCGTGTAGCCCATGGGCAGGTCGAGGTTGTCGCACCAGTACTCGTCGGTTCCGTAGAAACCGTTGCCCGAGGTGTAGTTGAACCACGGGTCCTGAGCAGCTTCCCAGGCCTTGATCCACTCGGCGCCCTTTGAGTCACCCTTGA
>JBIIKT010000124.1:0-4077 GCA_044233055.1 Microbacteriaceae bacterium | reverse complement strand
TTCACGCGCCCCATTCTGCCGGTATTCGCGCGCGAAGAACTCGTTGACCCCATAAATCACGCAACCTTTGATGTTTCTTTGACGAACGGCGGGCGTTCGTGAAGCCACGAGTTCGTAGCGTGAAGACATGAAATCACCTCTTGTGACCGTTCTTACCGTTGTTGGTGTTCTCGGAACAGCCAGCGTCGCCATGGCAGCTAACACCGACACCCTGACCGGAGTGTTTGGCGACGGCGATCCCGTTTCGGCGTCCGAATCTGTTGTTTCGTCGAGCGACTCGACAAATTCGCCCGCCGCCGGTCCTGCTCCCGCAACGCCCGCCCCTGCTGGCCCCGGCGTTCCTGCGTCGCAGACGAATCAGTCATCAGGCAAGGGCTCGAAGCCCGCAGCAGACCCCAGCGTGTATCCGGCACCGGCACCGGCGCCGTCAGACGGAACGACGGGTGGATCCGGCGCTTACCCCGGCGAGGAGGACGAGGACGAGGACGAGTACGAGTACGAAGATGACGAGTACGAAGATGACGAAGATGACGAGGATGAAGACGATGACTAAGCGCATTCACCCCGCACAGACGGCTCGCACAATTACGGGAGCCGCCGCCGGCCTCGCGCTCGTGGGAATTGTAACCGGATTTCAGATTGCCGCGGTAGCCCAAGAAAACCAAGCGGTCAGCGCCGGCAGCTCCAGCACGGAAGCGCCTGCCACAACTTCGGCGCAAGACGCCGCGGCGCCCGCACCGGCAGTTCCCGCCCCGGTGGCCGATGCCGGCTCAGGGCCCGGATCAAGCCCAGGCACGGCGGCTGTTCAAGCGCCCGCCGCAGAGCCTGCTCCGGCGGCACCGGCACCGGCTCCGGCACCAGAACCTGCACCTGCTCCCGCTCCCGCTCCTGCCCCCGCGCCGTCGAACGGAACAACCGGCGGATCCTGAGCGACACCGTAGCCTGAGCCTGATGAATGAGCGCGAGATCGCGCGGAACGCCGTGCGCTCCGCGATCGCCCAGGGCTCGGCTCTTCCTGCGAGCTTTACCGATCGCCGCCAGGTCATGGGCGGCTGGGGAACCATAACGGTGGTGGGGGGTGGCGCTCATGTGCTCGATGAGGCGTGGGCACTTGCGCACCGGCTCGAGCGCCTCTGGACGCGCTTTGACTCATCCAGTGACGTGCAACGACTCAACTGGGCCGAAGGTCGGCCCACGGAGGTCGACCCCCTCACGGTGCGCCTCATCGATGAACTCAAAAAGGCGAACGTGCTCAGTGACGGAGATTTTGATCCCACCTTGCTGCCCGCCCTGCTCGACGTGGGATACACGACATCCTTAGCGGATTCGACACGAGTGACCACACTTCCGGAATCGGCCCGCGCCCCCGGAAACGCGGCGGGAATTGTGGTTTCTGGAACAAAAATCACGATGCCCCGCGGAACCACAATCGATGCCGGCGGCATGGGTAAGGGCCTCGCGGGTGACCTCGTGTGTGCCCGGGCGCGTGAACTGGGCGCCTACGGTGTGATGACCGAGTTTCTCGGCGACATTGTGGTGGCCGGCGCTGCACCCGACGGCGTGGCCTGGCGCTTGGGCATCGAGGATCCGTTCGACACCGAGAAAGAGCTCGCACAGGTGCGCATCTCGAGCGGTGCCATCGTGACATCGAGCCAGCGTAAGCGACGTTTTGGTTCCACCGACAAGCATCACCTGCTGAATCCGACCGATGCTTCGAGCGCTCAGACCGCGGTGCAAACCGCAACGGTGATTGCGGGCACGGGAGCTCACGCAGAAGCGCTGAGCAAATCGGCCTTTGTGCGGCACCCCGACGCGTTCTTGGAATGGCTACCCGCTCAGAGCGCCGCCGGCATGGTCGTGCTGGATGATGGACACATACGAATATCTACGAACTGGGAGACCTACCGATGAACGAACCACACATCTGGTGGTACGTGACGCGCGCCAGCGCGGTGATCGGGTGGGTTTTGCTCACGTGCTCTGTTGTGCTCGGCATCCTTCTCTCAACTCGCGTCCTGCGCAAGATTGACAACCCCGCGTGGTTGCAAGACCTCCACCGCTACATGAGCGGCCTCGCGCTGATATTCGTGGGGCTGCACATGGTCTCACTCATGCTCGACGATTTCGTGCACTTCTCGCTCGCGGAACTGCTCATTCCCGGGGCAACGGCGGGCTCGAGCGTCTCCAGTGTGCAAGCAAACACCATCCCGATAATGCTCGGCATTTTTGCCTTCTATCTCATGGTGGCGGTGCAGGGTACGTCGTGGCTGATGAACAAACTCCCTCGCCGATTCTGGAAAGGCATTCACTACTCGTCCTATGTGGCTTTCATTTTGGTGACATTCCATGCCGCATTCAGTGGCACGGACGTCTCCGAGCTCTGGTATCAGTCGCTCTCCATCGTTTTGATTGGTGCCGCGGCCGGGGCGGTTATCGTGCGCGTGATTGTGGGAAACAAGACGCGCTCGGCACGCCCCAATGTGACCGGCGCCGCATCGCTATTTACTGCGGGGGCTGAGTCATCGCCAGGGACACGGCCCGTGACGGCCCTTCCCGCCGACACCACGAGGATGCGGGTCACCGACACGAAGGTTCTCGCTAGCGGCGTTTTGGGAGTGCGTTTGGCACCCGTGGCGGGGGGAAACCTCGACGTGTGGCACCCCGGGGCGCATGTGACGCTTTACCTCCCCAACGATCTCGAACGGCAATACTCCCTGTGCGGCGATCCTGCCGAGCGGGGGCACTTCGACATTGCAGTGCTCAAGAAGCGCGGGTCGACCGGCGGCAGTAAGTGGATTCATGAGAACGTGAAAGTCGGCATGGAGCTCGAGGTGTCTGCGCCCCGCAACCACTTTGAGCTCGAGCCGGCATCCGAGTACGTCTTTGTGGCGGGCGGCATTGGCATCACGCCAATCAAGGCGATGATTGAGTCGCTTCCACCGAAGCGAAAGTGGCAATTGCACTACTTTGGTCGGTCACGAACGACCATGGCTTTTGCGGCCGAACTTGAAGCCGACTTTCCCGACTGCGTCTTCATTAGTGCCGCCGACGAACGCGACGCCAATCCCGACCTTCGCGCCATTGTCGCCGTGCCGGGCGCCGAGGTGTATTGCTGTGGCCCGGAAGCGCTGATGAGCACTGTCGCGGCGCACGTTCCCGAAGCGAGCATGCACCTCGAACGCTTCGTCGCGGTGGAACGCGCAGCCACCATCGCGAGGCCCGTGGTGATGAACCTCAAGAAATCACGCCGACGGGTGGCTGCCGCGGCCGACGAGTCGCTCCTTGACGCCCTCGTGCGTGACGGAGTGCCTATCCTGGGCTCGTGCAAGAAGGGGCTGTGCGGCACGTGCGAGGTTCGCGTGATCGAGGGGCAGCCCGAGCACCTTGACTCGATCATGGACGACGAAGAAAAGGATACGCTCCACATCATGTATCCGTGCGTCTCGCGCTCGCGAACTACGGAGCTGACGCTCGATCTCTAGGGCGTGAGTGTGCGCTCATCACGGGCGCGTGATAGCGTCAGTATCTGTTCGCGCGAGTGGCGGAATGGCAGACGCGCTGGCTTCAGGTGCCAGTGCCCGCAAGGGCGTGGGGGTTCAAGTCCCCCCTCGCGCACGAACGATAACCCCCGGTCTTCATCGGGGGTTATTTCTTTTTTTGCACATCAAACGCTCAGGTAACGTACAGAAAACGCACACGGTGGGAGCATCCTCATCCCATAGCCTGAAGGAGCTAACGTGCTCGATTGAGCGCAAGAAACGAAAAGAGAGAATCATGAACAAGAACTTCGTCCGCGTAGGTGCTGTTGCAGCTATCGCCTTTGCCGCCGTTGGCGGCCTGACCGCATGCTCCACACCTGCACCGGCTCCCACCGAGTCGTCAATGGGAAGCGATGTGGTTTCGCCTATCCAGATCCCCGTTGCCGACTCAAACGGGAAAACCTATGACATCCCGATGAACTCCATGGGGTACCTCAACGTGCCCGAGGGCACGGAGGCCGACTGGACCGCTGAGTTCGCGACCGCTGGTGTGGTTGAGTTCACTGAGGGCGGCACCGACGGCAGTGCAACCTTCGTT
>JBIIKT010000123.1:0-4102 GCA_044233055.1 Microbacteriaceae bacterium | reverse complement strand
GATCGAAAGCCTGTCGGCGGTCGAGGAGCTGGTTGCGGCGGGGAAGGTGCGGGCTCTGGGTGCGTCAAATTTTTCCCCGCAGTTGCTCCTCGAAGCCCGTGTGGCATCGGCCAACGGCCTGCCGCACATCGAAGCGGCCACCATGGAGTACTCGATTCTGCATCGGGCCATCGAACCCGAGTTTCGTCCCCTCGTCGAGGCGCAGGGGGTGTCACTCATGCCCTACTTCGTCTTGGCACACGGCTACCTGGGTCGGCACCGCGCGCTCAAATCGGTCGACCCGGCAGACGTCCGCTTGCGTCGTGCGGCCGCCCAGGCGAATCGACACGGCGCTCAGGTTTTGGCGCGCCTCGACGAGGTTGCCGCAGACTGTGGCGTTGGCGTGGCCGCGCTGAGCCTCGCGTGGGTACTCCACCAACCGTCGGTCACCGCCGCGGCCGTGGGAGTCGACAGCGTCGCGGATCTTGATCAGTTGATGACGGCGGCACAACTCACCCTGAACCATTCGCAGTGGGCGCGCCTGTCCGGGGTTTAACCACGGCGTCACTGGGGCCTCACGCGTGATGTTCGGTCGGTGACGTTGAGGCATTCCGACTAGGGTAGAAAGCCGTATGACGTCTCCCGTAATTTTTCCCCTTGACCAGGGCGAACTCTCTTTTGAGGCAACCGGCGGGGCGCTGGTTCGTCGCACGGTTTTACCCAGCGGCGTGCGTGTACTCACCGAGAAAGTCGCCGGTGCGCGCAGCGTCACGATTGGTTTCTGGGTTGCGGTGGGATCGCGTGACGAGATCGCTGCCGAGGCTGCCAACGGGCTCTCCGGCGGACACCCGGCAAGCCTGGGCTCCACACACTTTCTTGAGCACCTGCTCTTCAAGGGCACGACAACCAGGTCGGCGTTCGACATTGCGTCGGCGTTCGACTCCGTGGGCGGTGAGCAAAACGCCGTCACGGCGAAGGAGTACACCTGCTACTTCGCCAAGGTGCGCGACGAAGACACCGAGATGGCGGTCGAAGTGATGGCCGATATGCTCACCTCGAGCGTCTTGGACCCCGCAGAGTTTGAAACCGAGCGCGGGGTCATTCTCGAAGAGCTTGCCATGGCCGAAGACGACCCCACAGATGTTGCTCAAGAGCGGCTCTTCGAGGCGGTTTTGGGAGAACACCCGTTGGGGCGTCCGATCGGCGGCGACGCCGAAACCATTCGGGCCGCGTCACGGGATGGCGTTCTGGCGCACTACCGAGCCAACTATCGGCCCAACGATCTGGTGGTCACAGCAGCCGGAAACATCGACCACGATCACCTCGTGAAGTGGTTGGTGCGCCATCTGACGGCCGCCGACTGGGACATGACGGCGCCGGCTGCTCCGGTGGCACGCCGCGTGACAACTCCCGCACCGGTGGTTCGAGGCAAACCGCTGGTGGTCGTTGAGCGTCCCATTGAGCAAGCCAACCTCATGATCGGTTGGCCGGGCATCACCAGCACCGACGAGCGCCGCGTGGCGATGTCGACGATGAACGCCATTCTCGGCGGAGGCATGTCGTCGCGTCTTTTTCAGGAGATTCGCGAAAAGCGCGGTCTCGCCTACTCGGTTTATTCTTTTTCTTCGGCCTACTCCGACGCCGGAGTCTTTGGTCTCTATGCCGGGTGCAGTCCGCGCAATGTCACCGAGGTGGCGTCACTCCTTTTCGACGAGTTTCACCGTCTCGCCACCGAGGGTGTGAGCCTTGCCGAGTTGGCGCGTGCCAAGGGTCAGCTGGCCGGCTCGGCTGCATTGGCCCTGGAAGACACCGACACGCGAATGTCGCGCCTGGGTCGATCCGAGATTGGTTCGGGCGAATTCATTGACTATGAAGCCAGCATCGGTATGCTCAACGCGGTCACCATCGACCAGATCACCGAACTCGCGGCAGACATTGCTTCTCGAGACGCGTCGGTGGTGGTTGTGGGCAAAGCCAAAGAAAACGACCTGCGCAAGATTGTGGAGAAGGGGCACGGATGGGGCACACACTCGTCTTAGTCCGTCACGGGGAACAGCGCGACGCCGAGCAGGGCGTCGACGACGGCGAACTCTCCGCGCGTGGTGTGGAACAGTCGCGGCTGGTTGCGCAGCGGCTCGCTCGCCTGAAATTCACGAACGTCTGGCATTCCCCCTTCGATCGGACTGCCGATACGGTTCGTGTTCTGAAGGAGACGCTCCCCCACATCGACCCGCAACCGTCGACCCTGCTCATGGACTGCGTGCCGTCGGGGCCGTCGGCGGAGATGCCGAAAACCTACACGTCGTTTTTCACCCCGCGCACGCAAGCCGAAATTGAAGCGGGTGCGGCGCAAATGGCAGACGCTGTGGCCGAGTATCTCGGCCCGGGAGTCAAGGGTCAGACGGATCTTTTGGTCACCCACAACTCGGTGATTGCCTGGCTGGTGCGCGAGGTCTTGGGCGCTCCGGAGTGGAAGTGGCTCACGCTCACGCAGGCACACTGCGGCATCACCGTCCTGTATCAGCGCACCGGCCGACCGTGGACTCTGGTGAGTCACAACGATGTTGGACATTTGCCCGTCGACCTGCGAACGGGCCTCCCGGAGACCTACGCGCTCTAGCGCACGAAAGGTAGGCTGGGTCCATGACTACGTCTGTTGCCGTCGTGGGTGCCTCGGGCAAGCTGGGCACGCTCGTGTGCCAGCTCGTGGAAGACTCCGACGACTTCACGCTGGCCGCTGCGCTCGGCTCTCGCAGTGACCTCAGCGAGATGCTCGTGGCGGATGTCGTGTTCGATGTTTCGCTCCCGGCCGTGAGCAAGCAGGTGGTCGAGTTTGCCGTGGAGAACGGCAAGAGCGTTCTCGTGGGAACCTCCGGCTGGTCGCGCGAACGCATCGCGGCCCTGCGGCCTCTCATCGACGCGCACCCCGAAATTGGCGTGATCTTCATCGCGAATTTCTCTCTGGGCTCGGCCCTGGCCACCCACTTAGCAACGCTGGCGGCACCGTTTTATGACTCAATCGAAATCGTCGAAACGCACGGCGTCACCAAAATCGATTCGCCCTCCGGCACAGCGGTCAATACGGCTGAACGCATCGCCGTGATGCGAGATGACGACACCCAGGCGCCGCACGCAGATCAGCGCGCGCGGGGCCAGCTCGTTGCGGGCATCCCGGTTCATAGCCTCCGCATGGAGGGTGTTCTTGCTAAGCAGGATGTGGTTTTTGGCGGCCTCGGCGAGACCATCACCATCACACACTCAACGCTCTCAAATCGTTCCTACGAAGCGGGCATCCTGGCATCGTTGCGCGCTCTCTCGTCGGTTCGTGGAACCGTGGTGGGCCTCGATCAGGTCATCAACCTCTCAACCGAATCGTGAGGCGCGCGCTCCTCGGTACCGTTGCCATGTCGGTGCTTCTCGCCATCTATCTTGGTGCCACCACGCAGTTGGCCGTCGCCCTGCTGGGAACCGGCATTCTCGTGACCCAGGCCATGGGGGCCGCGCTGGTTATCCTGCCGCTGGTGGGGGTCTGGGCCCTCGTGCGCGAACTCATGTTCGGCGCGGCGTCTGCGCGCTTGGTTCGAACCCTTGAGGCGGAAGGCGCCCTGCCCGAAGAAAACTTTGAACGCCGTCCCAGCGGTCGCCCGCTGCGCGATCAAGCCGACGTCGAGTTTCCCAAGTATGCGGCCGAGGTGGAGCGCGAACCCCAGAGTTGGCGGGCGTGGCTGCGATTGGGCTTGGCCTACGACGCCAGCGGCGACCGACGCCGTGCCCGGGCGGCCGTGCGCACCGCTATTCGGCTCAGTCGTCAAGAGATACCAGAGACCGGGCCGAACAAAAGCGTGCAGTAAACCCGACGCGGTCAGCGCGCAGGGTCAAACCGATTACCTCCGCTGTGGGTCATCGTTTTCCTATGGCTGAGAAAATGCGCGCACTCCAGTACACCACCGTGGGTAAAGCTCCTGAGATTGTTGAGCTCGATCGACCAACGCCGGGCCCCGGCCAAGTGCTCCTCAAGATCACCGCTGCCGGCGTGTGCCACTCAGACGAGTTTGTGATGAGTCTGCCCGAGGATGTCTTCACGACCATGGGCTGGCGCACGCCGATGACGCTGGGCCACGAG
>JBIIKT010000122.1:0-4103 GCA_044233055.1 Microbacteriaceae bacterium | reverse complement strand
ACCGCGATGACGTGGCCGTTGCGGTGGGATTGCCGGGTGTCTTGGCGCACGGCATGCTCACCATGGGCGTTGCCGTTCAACCCGTTGTGGAGTGGCTGGGCGACCCGGGGCGCGTGCTCGGCTACCAGGTAAAGTTCACGAGACCGGTCCTCGTCGACCCCGTTGACGGCGCCGAGATTGCGGTGCTCGCCAAGGTGGGCGCGGTCACTGCCGAGGAGCAGTCCGCTCGCATCGACCTCACTGTCACGTTCAACGGCGACACGGTTCTCGGCAAGGCGCAGGTGCTCGTCTCTTTCGCCACTCCGGCCTGAAGCTCACCGTGACAACGTTTGCCGAACTCACGACCCTACGGGTGGGCGGGGGAGCGCGCCACTGGATTGATGCGCGTAACAGCGATGACATCGTGTCGGCAGCGTCTGCGGTGCGCCATTCGGGGGACGACTGGATTGCTCTGGGCGGGGGATCAAACCTGCTGGTGGCCGATGCCGAGTTTGACGGCACGGTCATTCGCGTTCTTTCCGAGGGTATTCAGATTGAGAGCGAGGGGGCCGAACACACTCTCGTGCACGTGCGGGCCGGACACTCGTGGGACGACTTTGTGTCGTGGGCCGTGATCAACGGCCTCGGTGGCGTGGAAGCGATGTCGGGAATCCCCGGCACGGTGGGCGCTGCCCCGGTTCAGAACATTGGGGCTTACGGTCAGGAGCTGGCCGAGGTCGTTCACAGCCTCACGTTTTGGGATGAGCAGCGCGATGACGTGGTGACACTCACGAACGCCGACATGGATTTCTCTTTTCGCCATTCCATTCTCAAGGGCGCGCGTCGGGGCATTGTGCTCGATATCACGTTCGCGTTGAGTCGCGTGGGCACGGGGCCTGAGGCCCTAAGCCGGCCAATCATGTTTGAGCAGCTGGCCTCTGCCCTGGGGGTTGCCATGGGCGCTAGCCAGCCGCTGGGAGCCGTGCGCGACCGCGTTATGGCTCTGCGCCGCAGCAAGGGCATGGTGCTCGATGCCAACGACGCCGACACCTTCAGCGTGGGCTCGTTCTTTGTGAACCCCATTGTGAGCGAACGGTTTTCGCGCACACTACCCGCAGACGCCCCGCGCTATCCCGTGGGAGAGGAAGAGCCGCCGCGCTACCTCGCCCCGGGCGAGGAGGTTCCCCCACTGTCAACGCAGCCTCGGGCCATAAAGCTGAGCGCGGCCTGGCTCATTGAACAGTCGGGCGTGCGCAAGGGATTTGCTCTCCCCGGGTCCGGTGCGGGTATCTCGACAAAGCACTCACTCGCCATCACGAATCGTGGCACCGCTTCGGCCGATGATGTCTTGCAGTTGGCGAAGTACGTGCAGTCGATGGTGCAGTCAACTTTTGGCGTGCTGTTGCTCCCCGAGCCCACTCTTGTGGGACTCAGCCTGTAGTCAGCGCTTACGAGAAAAGCTTCTGCAGTCGCTGCACGCCCTCGAGGAGAGGCCCGTCGCCCAGCGCATAGCTAAACCGCAGATAACCGCTGGGGCCAAACGCTTCACCGGGCACCGCCGCCACCTCGGCCTGGTCAAGGATCAGATCGGCCAGCTCGAGCGAGGTCGTGGGAGTGACCCCACCCCACGTCTTCCCGAGGAGCCCACTAACGTCGGGGTAGACGTAAAACGCGCCCTGAGGCGTGGGGGTGGTGATTCCCGGAATCTTGTTGAGTTCGCTCACCATCACCCGACGGCGGCGATCGAACGCGGCCAGCATTTCTGCCACGCAGTCTTGCGGCCCGGTGAGGGCGGCCAGGGCGGCGCGCTGCGAAATGTTCGAGACGTTGCTCGTGAGGTGTGACTGCAGGTTTGCTGCGGCCTTCGTGACATCGGCCGGCCCCACCATCCAGCCCAAGCGCCAGCCCGTCATGGCGTAGGTCTTGGCAACGCCATTGACCAGAATCGTGCGGTCGGCGAGCGAGGGCACAGCCTCCACGATCGACACGGCGCGCACGCCGTCGTACGTGAGGTTCTGGTAAATCTCATCCGCAACAATCCAGAGGCCGTGGGCGTCGGCCCATTCGCCGATGGCGCGAACCTGATCCGGTGTGTAGACGGCACCCGTGGGGTTTGAGGGCGAAACAAACAGCAAGACCTTTGAGCGCGGAGTGCGGGCGGCCTCGAGCTGGTCGACCGTGACCAAATACTCTTGCTCCGCACCGGCAAACACGTCGACCTGCACGCCACCGGCCAACGCAATGGCTTCGGGGTAGGTGGTCCAGTAGGGCGTGGGCACGAGCACCTCGTCCCCCGGATCCAGCAGTGTGGCAAATGCCTGGTAGACGGCTTGCTTGCCGCCGTTGGTGACGACCACCTGTGATGCGGCGACCTCGAGGCCGCTGTCGCGCTTCGTCTTCTCGGCAATCGCCTCGCGCAGTTCAGGAAGTCCGGCCGCCGGGGTGTAACGGTGGTTTTTGGGGTCGCGCACGGCGATGAGGGCCGCTTCCACAATGTGTTCGGGGGTGGGAAAGTCGGGTTCACCCGCTGCGTAACTAATCACGGGCCGGCCGGCAGCTTGCAACGACTTGGCTTTGGCATCTACCTTGAGCGTTGCCGATTCGGCAATGGCAGAGATTCGACGCGAGATGCGGTGAGCGCTGGTCATCCAACTAGCCTAGACGAGCCTGCGGCTTTGCTACCGGAGTGCTTTGTCGCCTACACTGGCGGATGGTGGTTGACATAAGCCATGATTTCGTGCGCCCAAAACGCAAGTAATTGGTTTGTGCGTTTACTCCCTCGGGACGTCGTAAAAAAATCGAGGTTCGGATTATGTCGCCAGTGCGTATTCGCAATGAATACACCAAGGGCGGTGGCTCAATTGGTAGAGCAGCGGTCTCCAAAACCGCAGGTTGCAGGTTCGAGTCCTGTCCGCCCTGCTGAAATCGAAAGGTAAGAGATATGGCACGCAGTTACGCCGACGAACCCGGTGAGGATGTCGTTGCGCGCGCGAAGGCAGACAGCGCCGCGCGCCGCAACCCGTTTAGCCGGCTTGCCCTCTTCATTCGCCAGGTTTTGGCCGAACTCAAGAAGGTTGTCACGCCCACCCGCAAGGAGCTCTGGAGCTTCATTGTGGTGGTGCTCGTCTTTGTGATCATCGTCATGGCCATCGTTGGCGTGCTCGACTGGTTGTTCGGTTGGGTTGTCCTCTACGTCTTTGGCAACGGTCCCGTCGCTTAGACCCTTCATTTTTTGACCATTTCACCCCACATCGGAAGAAGCAACATAAGTGACTGAATCAGCCCGCGAAGACGAGCAGCAGCTCGAAGCCGCCCTCGACGCCCTCGCCGAGGCCGTGGACACCGGCACGGTTGACGCCGAGCAGGTCGCCGAGATCTCCGACACCGATGTCGATGCGCTGATCGACGATGCTCTCGAAATCGACTCGGTCGAAGAGGCCGTCGCCATGGTTGAGGCCATTGATGACGAGCAAGAGGTTGCCGAGCACGAGCACCCGGGCGAGACCGAGCACGTTGATGCGCAAGACGACCCCTACGCCGCCTTCGAGGCCGAACTGCGCACTCTGTCGGGCAAGTGGTATGTCATTCACTCCTACGCCGGTTTTGAGCGCAAGGTGAAGCAGAACATTGAGAACCGCAAGGTGTCGATGGCCCTGGCCGACTTCATCCACCAGATCGAAGTTCCCATGGAAGACGTGGTCGAGATCAAGAACGGCCAGCGCAAGATGGTCACTCGGGTTCGTATTCCCGGATACGTGCTCGTGCGCATGGATCTCAACGAAGACAGCTGGTCGTGTGTTCGTCACACCCCCGGCGTTACGGGCTTCGTGGGCAACGCTCATAACCCCACGCCGCTGCGTTTCCAGGAAGCGTTCAACATGCTCAAGAGCCTGGTTGAGGTGAAGGACCTGCCCACCCAGAAGGCTGTTTCGGCCAAGGGCGGCATCGCCGTGGCGCGCACGCCCATTGCCGAGATCGACTTCGAGGTGGGCGAGACCATCATCATCAAGGAAGGTTCGTTCGCCGGCCTTCCCGGATCCATCAGCGAGATCAAGCCCGAGAGCGGCAAGCTCATTGTGCTCGTGTCGCTCTTCGAGCGTGAGACGCCTGTTGAGCTCAGCTTT
>JBIIKT010000121.1:0-4114 GCA_044233055.1 Microbacteriaceae bacterium | reverse complement strand
CCAGTCGACGAACGAACTCGTTGGTCGTAGCACGCGTCGAGGCCGTCCAGACCGAGCCCGGTGTGGGGTTGAGCGGAATGGGGTTGACGTGCACCCACCCGCGTCCACGCTCGTTCAGTTTTTCGCCCAGCAGGTCGGCGCGCCAACCGTGATCGTTCATGTCTTTGATGAGCGCGTACTCAATCGACACACGGCGACCGGTCTTCTCGAAGTAGGCGCGAGCGGCGTCCAAGACCTCGTCTACCTTCCAGCGCGAGTTCACCGGAATCAGTTCGTTGCGCAGTTCGTCGTCGGGTGCGTGAAGAGACAGCGCAAAAGTTAGCGGCAGGTTTTCGTCGGCCAGTCGAGCGATTCCCGGGGCCAAGCCCACAGTCGACACGGTGATGTTTCGCGCCGACATTCCCAGTCCGTTGGGTTGCGGCTCCACCATGCAACGGATGGAACGCATCAGTCGGTTGTAATTGGCGAGTGGTTCCCCCATGCCCATGAAGACGATGTTGCTGACACGTTCGAGCGTGGTCTCCCCCGCGCGCTTGCCCCCCAACTCTCCGTTGGCAATGGCACGATTCGCGCGCACGATCTGCTCCACGATCTCAGCCGATGACATGTTGCGCGTGAGCCCGGCCTGGCCCGTGGCGCAGAAGGGACAGTTCATGCCACACCCGGCTTGTGACGACACGCACAGCGTGATGCGACCGGGATAGCGCATCAGCACCGATTCCACGAGAGCGCCGTCAAAAAGTCGCCACAGAAACTTGATGGTGTCGCCCTTGTCGGTTTGCAGCCGCTTTATCTCGGTGAGGAGTGGGGGTAGGCATGCGGCAACGAGTGCTTCCCGGCCCTCGGCGGGGAGGTCGGTCATGTCCTCCGGCGAGGAGGTGTAGTGCGTGAAGTAGTGCGTGGCGATCTGCTTCGCGCGGAACTTAGGCAGGCCCAACTCGGTGACCACGCCCTCGCGTTCCTCGCGAGTGAGGTCGGCAAAGTGGCGGGGAGGTTTGGCGCCCCGCGGGGCATCGAATTCGAGGAGCGGTTTTCCTTGAGCGTCGGTGCGCTGAGCCCACCCTTCGGTTCGCGGGCGAATCTGTAGTGTCTTTCGCTCACCGCTCATGACTCAAGGCTAGCGGTTGGGAGAAACGTCACCCCTGGTGGCCACGGAACAAAAAAGTGGGGCATGTCGGCAAACCGACATGCCCCACCAAAATTGCTGTTTTAGAAGGGTGCGCCCACGGCGGTCGCCCAGGCCTGATCAACACTGAAGCCACCAGCTGGCGTGACTCGCAAGAAGACCACAGTGGCCGGCTCGCGGTTGCCGTTCGCGGGATCAATGGTTACCGATCCCGTGGCACCCTGCCAGTCCTTGACACCGTTGAGGTACTCGGTCAACTTGGCGGTGTCCGTGCCACCGGCTGCGGCAACTGCCTCGGCAAAGAGCTTCACAGAATCGTAGGTGTAGGGAGACCAGGTTCCCGGCGACAAGGAGAAGGCCTTGTCATAGGCAGCCACAAACCCGGCTCCCTGGGGGAAGTCCGTCGGAGACGGCACGCCAACGAGCGAGCACGACTGAGCAACCTCAACACTGCCGGCGTTCGTAATGTAGCCCGGGTCGTAGGCGCCGTAGTCAAGCACGCACGGCTGGGTCATCTTGAGCGCGAAGACGTTCTTGGCAATTACCGCGCCTTCCGGAAAGTACGTTGCCGCGTAGACAACGTCAGCGCCCGCCGTCGTTGCTTCGGTGAGCGCGCTCGTGTAGTCGGTGCCGCCGGGCTGAATCGGCAGGTAAGCGGGAACGGTGATGCCGTACTTGGCGAATTCCGACTTCAACGTCTCCGCAATTCCCACGGTGTAATCGGTGGTCTCATCGAAAATGATGGCTACCGACTTCGCCCCGAGCCAGTCCTTCAGTCCGGAGGCAGCAACAGGAGCAATCTGGTAATCCATGGGCTGAAGTGTGTATCCCAAGGAATTCGTCTGGCTGTTCGTGGTGAGACGGATGGGCACGATGCCGGCCTCAACGTAGAGGGGGAGAGTCTTGATTCCCACGCCCGAGTTGTAGGGGCCAACAACGCCGTCGAGTCCGGCCTCAATGGCGGCGGCGGCGGCGGTCACACCGGTGTCCGGGTCCGCCGCATCGTCAATGGGCACGATTTCAATCTGTCGGCCGTCGACTCCACCTTCAGCGTTGATCTCATCCGCAGCAAGTTGAGCGCCGCGGAGCATGTCCTCACCAGTGACGGCCTGCTCGCCCGACAGGGGGGCCTCCAGGCCAATCCGCAGGGGTTCCGAAGAACCTCCCATAGCGCAACCCGTCAGGGCGAGCGCTGACAATCCGACAATTACTGAAGACGCGATAACGCGAGAGATTTTATTCACCACCCGATACTACTGAGGGCGAAAGCCCCCCGCAAAACAGCCAGCGCAGGGCGACGTCACATCCCAGTGCGGATCCGGCGTTTTTGCTAGAGAATCGACGGGAACCGTGGTGGCTTCTTGCCGGAAAGCTGCTCGATGATGCGCACGACCTGGTGGCTGTAGCCATACTCGTTGTCGTACCAGACGTAGACCACGGCGTGACTACCACTCGCAATGGTTGCCAGGCCGTCGACGATTCCGGCGCGAGGTGACCCCAGGAAATCGGTGGAGACTACCTCTGGCGATTCGATGTAGTCAATCTGCTGGCGCAGTCCGGTGTGCAACGAAGCCTCCCGCAAGTGGTCGTTCAGACTCTCGCGCTCCACCGGCTTGGTGAGCGTGAGATTGAGAATGGCCATCGAGACATCGGGGGTGGGCACGCGGATGGCGTTGCCCGTGAGCTTGCCGTCGAGCTCGGGGATGGCCTTCGCTACAGCCTTGGCCGCTCCCGTCTCGGTGAGAACCATGTTGAGGGCGGCAGAGCGTCCGCGGCGGTCACCCTTGTGGAAGTTGTCAATAAGATTCTGGTCGTTCGTGTAAGAGTGCACCGTCTCCACGTGTCCGTATTCAATTCCGTACTGCTCGTTGATCACCTTGAGCACGGGCGTGATGGCGTTCGTGGTGCACGAGGCGGCCGAAACAATATCGTCGCCATCGGTGATGGTGTCATTGTTGATGCCGAACACGATGTTCTTGATCGAACCCTTGCCCGGCGCAGTGAGCAGAACCCGAGAGGCGCCCTTCGCCGCCAGGTGCTGCCGCAATCCTTCGTCGTCTCGCCAGCTACCCGTGTTGTCCACAATCAACGCGTCAGAGATGCCCCACACCGTGTAGTCGATGCTCGAGGGACTGTTGGCGTAAATCACTTGAATGGCATTGCCGTTGGCGATGATGAGGTTCTTCTCGGCGTCGACGGTGATGGTGCCGTTAAAGGGCCCGTGCACGGAGTCGCGGCGGAGCAGGCTTGCGCGCTTAATGAGGTCGTTGGGGCCACCCTCGCGAACAACGATGGCGCGCAGTCGAGGACCGCGCCCGTTCTCCGACTTCGCCACAAGGATGCGTGCGAGCAAACGGCCGATGCGACCGAATCCGTAGAGCACCACATCATACGAATCGTCGTCGGTGGCCGCGCGACCCTGACCTGCGACCGGAGCGAGCACCTCGGCAACGTAATCCGTGAGAGCCCCCTGCTTTCCCGCAGTTCGCCATTGGGCGATGAGGGCACCCACGTCGACGTTGGCGGCCCCGGGGTTCATTGCCGACATGGCGGTAAGGAGCTCGAGGGACTGCTCGAGTTCGAGCTCTTCTCCCCCGGCATGACGAGCAAAGCGATGTGCTTTGAGCAACTGCTCGGGTGAGCATCCGATGAGCGAGCGCCCGTGAATGTGCGTGACCACACCGTTGTCCCGATAGAGACCGCCGACAACCGGAATGATTCTTTCGGCAACAGACAGGCGGTTGTGGTGGCTTGCGGGCGACGCCGGGGACATGGATCTCCTTGTGGGGGCATTCGTGTGTAAAGAACCGACCTGAGGGGCGCCAGGGAACGCCTCTCAAGGATAAGGGAAACCCGCGAGGCACAGGTGAATCGACCCGCACTCCCCTAGACTCAGCCCAAGAGCCAGCGCGGCTCATGAGAGGTGATGTGATCACCATGGCAAATAAAGACACTAAGCGCCCCAACGGCAAGACGGCAGCAGCGAAA
>JBIIKT010000120.1:0-4115 GCA_044233055.1 Microbacteriaceae bacterium | reverse complement strand
TGCCCGCGGGCCAGATTCCCCTAGCCGAACGCCCCCAGATCATCGCGTTAAACAAGATCGACGTGCCCGACGCAAAAGACCTCGCCGAGATGGTGGCACCAATGTTCGTCGAGCGGGGATATCGCGTGTTCCCCATCTCGACGGCGTCGCACGAGGGACTCAAGGCACTGTCCTACGCCCTTGCCGAGATGGTGTCGTCCCAACGGAGCGCCGAAGCCGTGGCAGACGCGCCCCGCATTGTTATTCGCCCGCAGCCCGTCGACGAGAAAGACTTCTCGATTCGGGTCGAGGGACCTCTGGACGAGCGAATGTTCCGCGTCCTGGGCGCCAAGCCCGAGCGCTGGGTCGCGCAAACAGATTTCTCGAACGACGAAGCGGTTGGTTATCTGGCCGACCGACTCGCACGCCTCGGCGTTGAAGAGGCGCTGTTTGCCAAGGGTGCCGTTCCCGGTTCTGCCGTGGTGATTGGCGAGCGCGGTGGCGTGGTGTTCGACTGGGAACCCACGCTGACATCGGCGGCCGAACTCACCGTTGGCCCACGCGGGTCGGATGACAGACTTGCCGGGCCGCCGCGTCGAAGTACACGCGAGCGTCGTGAAGAATATACGGAGCGCATGGATGCCAAGCAGGCAGCGCGTGATGAACTTGCCAGGGAGCGTGAAGCCGGTCTCTGGACCGAGGAGGACGACAATGGCGCTGGATGATCGTCGCGACATTCCCGCAGCCCGTCGGGTCGTTGTCAAGGTTGGCTCGTCATCCATCAGTGGTGAGAATGCCCACCGCATTTCACACATTGTTGATGTTCTTGCCGACGCCTACGAGCGGGGCACCGAAATTGTGCTCGTGTCGTCGGGCGCCATCTCCACGGGTATGCCACTCTTGGGCCTCGAAGCTCGCCCGGAAGACCTTGCCACGCAGCAGGCTGTCGCCGCCGTTGGCCAAAACGCCCTGATCCATCGATATCAGCAGAGCCTCGACCGCTTTGGGATTGTTGCTGGCCAAGTGCTGCTGACCGCGGGTGACCTCGAACACGATGAGACTCGCGCCAACGCGGAACGCGCCCTCGATCGACTCCTCGCCTTGCGCACCCTGCCCATCGTCAACGAGAACGACACGGTAGCAACCTCCGAGATTCGTTTTGGGGACAACGACCGGCTCGCCGCTCTCGTTGCCGTACTTGTGCGCGCCGACGTTCTCATCCTGCTCTCCGACGTTGACGCGCTGTACACCAAACCCCCGCACGAGGTGGGTGCCGAGAAGATTGACTACGTGACGTTTGGCGACGACCTCGACTCGGTTGAGTTCGGCGAGATCGGCGATGCGGGCGTGGGTACCGGGGGAGCGGTCACCAAAGTTGCGGCTGCTCACCTGGCGAGCGCCTCGGGTACCGCAGTTCTTATCACCGCGGCCGAGTTGGTGGCGGATGCCCTGAGCGGAGCCCGAATCGGCACGTGGTTTGAGCCCAATCCGGACCGCGCTGCTTAGGCGCTGCCGTTCGCTTCTGCCGTCAAACCCCGCCACCGTTAGACTTTCCTCATGCCACTAGAGGAGCTCGCAGCGTTTACCCAGAAGCTCGAGGCGGCGCAGGCGGCCTCCATTGTCTTGGCGACGCTCAACACCGATGCCAAGAACGCGGGCCTTCACGCCATTGCAGGAGCCCTCGATGCCAAGGTTGACGACATCGTTGCGGCCAACGCGCTCGACCTTGACAACGGACGCGCTAACGGCACTTCTGAGGGGCTCATGGACCGCCTGGCACTCACTCCCGCGCGCATTGCCGGCCTGTCGGATGCCGTTCGGCAGGTGGCCGCGCTGGCAGACCCGGTTGGTCACGTTGTGCGCGGCATGGACATGCCCAATGGCGTGCACCTCACGCAGGTTCGAGTGCCGTTCGGCGTTGTGGGAACCATCTACGAGGCTCGCCCCAATGTGACTGTGGATATCGCGGCCCTGTCGCTGAAGAGCGGTAACGCCGTTGTGCTTCGTGGTGGCTCCGCTGCCGAGAACAGCAATCGCACGCTCGTGGCCATCATCCAAGACGCGTTGACCTCCGTGGGTCTTCCCGCGGCCGCCGTTCAAACAATCGATGAGTTTGGTCGCGAGGGGGCACGTCGCCTGATGGCGGCCCGCGGACTCGTCGACGTTCTCGTTCCGCGTGGTTCGGCCGATCTGATCAACACCGTCGTTATGGAATCGAAGGTTCCCGTTATCGAAACCGGGGCCGGGGTCGTGCACCTTGTGCTCGATGAGACCGCCGACCTCGATTGGGCAGTCGATATCGTTCACAACTCCAAGGTGCAGCGGCCAAGCGTGTGCAACGCCCTCGAAACGTTGCTCGTGGTGGAATCCGCGGCCGAGCGACTATTGCCCCCGGTGCTGGCTCGCCTGCGCGAGGCCGGCGTGACGATTCACGCCGACGATCAGGCGCGCGCCATCTTTGCCGATTCGGTGCCGGCGGAGCCAGAAGATTTCGGTCGGGAGTTCATGAGCCTCGATATCGCTGTCAAAGTGGTGCCGGATCTTGATGCGGCAATTGCGCACATCCGGCGCTATTCGACCAAGCACACCGAGTCAATCATCACGAACGACGCGGGCAATGCGGAGCGGTTTCTCGCCGAAGTGGACTCTGCCGCGGTGATGGTCAACGCCTCGACGCGCTTTACCGACGGTGGCGAGTTTGGTTTTGGTGCCGAGGTCGGCATCTCCACGCAGAAACTGCACGCACGCGGCCCCATGGGGCTTCCGGAGCTCACCAGCACCAAGTGGTTGGTCCGCGGCCAGGGGCAGATTCGTCGCTAGACTAAAGTCACCACAACCCATTCCTCAGGAGTAATGCATGTCTCACCTCACCGTTCTTGCTGAAGAAGTGTTACGCCCGCTCTTTCTGCCGGCGCCGGTTTTTGGCATCATCGCGTTGGTGATTTTTGCTGTCATGGGGTTCATGGTGTTCAGCTACCGGGACGTGGCAAACCGGCACGCTCACAAGAATGACACGTCCGGTTCGGGACACCACTAGGTTTTAGCCGTGTCGAGAACCCGCATCGGCGTTCTCGGGGGAACGTTTGACCCATTCCACAATGGGCACGCAGAGATTGTTCGTGCCGTGGGTGATTCTGATCTCGTCGATGAGATTCTGGTCGTTCCCGCCAACGATCCCTGGCAGAAGCGTTGCGTGGCGTCGCCTGACCAGCGCCTGGAGATGGTGCGACGCGGCGTGGCTGGGCACTCGAGTGTTGACGTGAGTGACATCGATATTGTGCGCGGTGGCCCCACCTACACCGTGGACACGATGTCGGATATCGCTGTGCTGCATCCGAACGCAGACATCTCTTTCATCGTGGGCAGCGATGCGGCTGCGGGTTTGCCGACCTGGCATCGCGCCGACGAGCTGCGGGCCTCGACGTCGTTCATCGTTGTGACGCGACCCGGTTCGCCCCCGCCTCAGCTCGATGACGAGGGCTATGACCTAAACTTGCTAGAAATACCGGCTGTTGACGTTTCGTCGTCGGCTATTCGGGAATTGGTGAGCAAGGGTGTGGCATTGATCGGTTTGGTGCCAAACGCAGTGGCCGAGTACATCATGGCTCAGGGTCTTTACAGGGAGTAGCGGTGGAAAACCAGAACGGCAGGAAGGGCGGGGAGGCGCCACCGCGCACCTACGGCGTTCACTGGCCGTCGCAACCGGAAGAGCCCGTTTCCGACGCTGCCGTTGCTGCCAAGGGTAAGCCTGCCGCCGGTAAACCTGCCGATTCCGGCCCTGCCGCCGCCCCCCCTACTGCCAGGCCTCCTGTTGCCACGCCACCGGCGTCATCGCCTTCCACCACTGCCCCGCCCGCGCCTGTCATTCCTCCCCTGCCTCCAACCGCACGCCCGGCAGCTGCAGAGCCCCCGTCGGTGACGCCGCCTGCGGTAACCATGCCCAGTGCGCCTCCCGCTGCCGCGATGCCCAGTGCGCCACCTGAGTCCACCATGCCGAGCGCGCCGCCGATGCCCCAACCGGTTCAGCCAGTTGCCCAGCCCGTTCAGCCGGTTGCACAGCCAGTTGCACAACCTGTTGCACAACCTGTTGCGGAGCCTGTGACTCCCGAACCGGTCTACGTAGCGCCGACGGTGAG
>JBIIKT010000119.1:0-4119 GCA_044233055.1 Microbacteriaceae bacterium | reverse complement strand
TTCGATTCGATGCCCGGTTTTGGGCCGCTCGACGACGCGGGTAATCCTCCGCTCGAGGCCCGCGCTCTGGGCGCCACCGTTGAGGGTCTGCGCCTATGGAGTCTCTACGTGCCCAACGGCCGCGAGCTCGACAATCCCCATTACCCTTACAAACTCGAGTGGTTGGGAGGGCTTGCGCGCGACATGACGGCGTGGATGGCAGACAACCCCGATGAACCGCTTGCCCTGTTGGGCGACTGGAACGTCGCGCCGTTCGACACCGACGTGTGGGATATCGACCAGTTTGTCGGCTCCACGCACGTTTCACAGCCCGAGCGCGATGCGTTCTTCGCTTTCGAGAAGGCCGGATTTGCCGACGTGGTTCGCGAGCGCGTTCCCGAGGGCTACAGCTACTGGGACTACAAGCAGCTGCGTTTTCCCCGCAACGAGGGCATGCGCATTGACTTTATTCTCGCGAACGCGCCCTTTGCCGCTCTCGTGAGTTCGGCACACATTGCGCGTGACGAGCGCAAGGGCGACGGGCCGAGCGACCATGTTCCGGTCGTTGTGGATCTCGACTATGGTGACAGTGACGATGACCGTCCCATGATTTTCTAGGAGAAGCCATGTCGAACCCCGAGCCTTCAGCCACCGCGGCACCCGAGACGCCGTCGGCGCCCACCGCTCGACGCAAGGGGGTCTCCCGGAGCCTCGACATCACGCTCACCATCGTGTTCTTGGTTCTCAATGCCCTCATGGTGGCGGCACTGTTTGTACCCGCACTCTTCTTGGCCATGGCGTCAGCCGGCTGCATGGGCTCGTGCAACATCAACGTCGTGGAGGCCGGGTTCAACATCGCTGTGTTTGGGCCGAGCGTGGCGTTCATCGTTAACCTGGTGCTCAGCATCGTCTTCCTCGTGAAAAAGCGCACGACATGGTTGCTCAGCTTGCTGGTGGGCGTGGGCGGATTTCTGGTCTTCCTGCTCGGCGTTGCCCTCGTGTTCCTGCCAGCCATCTAGGGCGTACGTCGGAGTGCTGCCTTTTCGACCAAGCGCAATTCAGCGGCCGCGGAAGTTATCCATCGACGAGTAGACGTGAAAAACCTTGTCGGCAATCACATCGAATGCGCGCTGCGGGAGCACGCCCTTCAAGAACTTTGACAGGTGTACTGTCCAGGGCAGCATGAGCATCGGCTTGCCCACGCGCATGGCCTTCCAGACGCGGGATACGACGTAGTCGGGCTGCATGAGCGGCGTCATTAGTGGACCTCGAGCGCCGTCAAACATGCCCGTCGAAATGTAGGTGGGTGCCACCGTGGTCACTTTCACGTTGCCGTGACCCTCCCGCTTGAGCTCCAGCCGGACCGAGTCGCCCCAGCCGATCAGTGCCCACTTGCTCGCCGCATACACGCTCATCTTGGGGTTGGAGACGAGTCCGGCAGCCGAGGCGATGTTCACGATGCGGCACTCACGACCCGAGGACATCATTCCGGGCAAAAACTCGTGCGTGGCCACCATGGGCGCCACGGTGTTGACCATCATTATTGCCTCGGTGTGGGCGGCGTTATCGTGCTCCCAGAAGACTCCGCCGCGAACGATGCCCGCATTGTTGATCAGCACGTCTACGCCGCCGTGTTTGGAGATGACGGCCGCGGCAGCCTTTTCAATGGCTTCCCGCTTTGCGAGGTCGACCACCGTGCCGTCCACCACAACCCCGGCGGGCGCGCTGGCTGCGATCTCACGCGCTGTGTGCTCGAGTGCCTTCTTGTTGACGTCCCAGAGAACAACAACGGCTGCGCCCTCGGCCGCGGCACGTTCGGCATACATCCGACCCATACCCATGGCGGCGCCGGTGATGAGGAATCGGCTGCCGGCGACCTCACAGGTCATCAGGCGTGACTACTTCTCGCACTGACAGCGGTCGGCTACAGCTACGCCCTCGAGGGCTACTTCGATGTGTTCGCCACAGCCGTCCCAGGTGGGCTTGCCGCAGTTTTCACACTCAATTCGCTTGCACATAGGGTGTTCCTTTCGTTCGGTTAGGGGAAGGCGAGCATTCGTTGTGTTCGCTCGCGAGATTCTGTGCCGGCGAGCCACGTGAGGTATCCACCGTCAAGGTTATGTGCATTCTTGCCGTTCTGGCGCAGGAGCTGGGTTGCCGTGTGCCCACGTTGACCCACGCGACAGTGCACAATGACCTCACCGTCGGGAACGTCGGCTAACCGCGCTCGAAGATCATCAACCGGAATAAGAAGAGCGCCCGGGATGGCCTGCTCACTGTTCTCCGCCTCGGTGCGCACATCGAGAATAGTGGCGCCAGCGGCCACCCGCTCGTCAAGCTCGTGCCACTGCACGCTCGGTGTGCGCTGGTGCCAGACGTTGTTGGCCACATAGCCGAGTTGGTTGACAGCGTCTTTTGCGGATCCAAACTGGGGCGCGTAGGCCAACTCCAGATTCATGAGATCGTCGACGGTGAGTCCGGCATAAATGGCGGTGGCCAACACGTCGATGCGCTTGTCGGCACCGTCGGTGCCCGTGGCCTGACCGCCCAGGAGTTTTCCCGTCTCGGGATCGAATATGACCTTCAGCGCGAGCATTGCCGAGCCCGGGTAGTAGCCCGCGTGCGAGCCCCAGTGCGCGTGCACGACACGGTAATCGAGGCCGGCGAGTCGAGCGCCCTTTTCGGACAGGCCCGTGATGGCCGCCACCATGCCGAACGCCCCGATGATTCCGGTGCCCTGGCTGTCACGTTCGGGGGTATCCACACCGGCAACCACGTCGGCTACCGCGCGGCCGTGCCTATTGGCAAGATTGGCCAGCCAGATCATCTGATCGGATCTCGTGAACACACTGTGCTTTTGGGCAGCGTCGCCCACAGCAAAAATGTGCGGATCGCTCGTGCGGTGGTTCTCGTCAACCCAGATTCCGCCGGCTGTGCCCATGCGGAGCCCCGCTTGAGCGGCAAACTCGGCGTCCGCCGTGACCCCGATGGCCGAAATCACGAGATCGGCGCTCACGCGCTGACCATTGTCGAGTACTACTTCGGTGGGGGTCACCTCAACCGCCGTGCGTCCTAGGGCAAGCGTGATGCCGTTGCTCTCGAGTGTGGCCTGCAGCGGTTCAATCATCTCGGGGTCGAACTGAGGAAGAATTGTTGACGCCTGTTGGACGAGCGTGACCTGCATACCCCGGTGTCGAAGGTTTTCGGCCACCTCGACACCAATAAACCCTCCGCCGAGAATCACGGCGGTACAGGCATCGATGCCGTCGACGGCATCCTTGATGCGCACCGCGTCGGGAACATCGCGCAACGACAGGGCACGCTCGGCGCCGGGAATGGTGAGCTGACGTGGGCGTGCTCCGGGAGAAAGGATGAGTGAGTCGTAGGAGTCGGTGAACTCCTCGCCGGTGAGCACGTTCGTTCCCATCACGGTCTTCGTGCCCGGGTCAATCGACACAATGCGCGAGTTAACGCGAATATCCAATCGGAAGCGGCGCCACAGTGAATCTGGGGTCTGCAGCAGCAGGCTCTCTTCCGCGTCAATCACACCGCCGATGAAGTAGGGCAATCCGCAGTTGGCAAAAGACACGTGCGGTCCCTGCTCGTAAACGGTGATCTCCGCGTGCTCGTCAAGACGGCGCAACCGCGTCGCTGCCGACATGCCGCCGGCTACTCCGCCAATAATGATTGTCTTCACGTTTCTTGCTCCCTCTAGTAGTTCTGGCTCGTGCAGGTGCCGGTTAGGCCATCGACATAAAGGCTTTTTCGAGAGCCTCGCGATTGACGTCTCCCTCGGGGCCGGAGCTGCAGTGCTTCATGCCCGTGGCGATGATGCTGAACCCGGCACGGTCGAGAGCTGTGCTCGCAGCGGCGAGCTGCGTGAGGATTTCGGTGCAATCGCGGCCCTCGTCGATCATGCGCACCAGGCCACCAATCTGACCTTGCACCCGCACCAAGCGGTTGCGGGCTTTTTTGAGTTCATCGGCAGGAAGTTCCATTTTTTTACCTTTCGTGGGTATAGACTTACTATACCCTAGGGGGTATCGAAAGGACAACAGATATGAAGCGCATCATTACCGCAATCGCCGTCGTGGCAACCCTCGGCGCAGGCGGACTCGCCCTCAGCTCGTGTGCACCCAG
>JBIIKT010000118.1:0-4138 GCA_044233055.1 Microbacteriaceae bacterium | reverse complement strand
GCCGCCGAGCAGCACCGACTCGAACGTGGTGGACTCCCCCGCGGTGAGCGAATCCAGTGCTTCGTCGATTCCCTCGATGAGCTCACCCGATCCGAGCTCGTAGGAGATGGACTCGGCCGTATCGACGGTGTTGCCGCCGATGGATGCCGTGAGGTCGAGCTGAACGAAGTCACCCTTCTTGGCGGGGCGATCCACAGCGACCAAGGTGCCGAAGCGGCTGCGCACACGGTCGAGCTCATCCATGAGTTCGTCGGGAGTAATGGCAATGGGCTCCACCTCGACCTTGAGCTTGGAGACATCGGGAACCTTAATCTCGGGGCGAACGGGCACCTCTACGGTAACCACGAGGTCGCCGGTGAAATCCTTCTCGTTGGGCCACGTGGTGACGTCGGCTTCGGGGCGGCCCATCGGGCGCACCTTCTCGTCGACAACGGCCTGACGGTAGTAGCCCTCTAGGCCCTCACCCACGGCGTGCTCGAGAACAGCCATGCGGCCCACGCGCTGATCGATCAGCGGTGCGGGTACCTTGCCCTTGCGGAAACCAGGAATCTGAACCTGCTCAGCGATGTGCTCGTAGGCGTGCGCGATAGCGGGCTTGAGCTCGTCGGGGCTCACCGTGATGGTGAGCTTGGCGCGCGTGGGGCTGAGTTTTTCGACCGTGGTCTTCACTGTGGTCTGCTCCTTGTTGTGGGGCTTCTGGTTGTGGAGGTTTGCTAGGGAATTACGTGAGGTTCTCGTGCAGGGATGAAGTGGTCGGGGCGACAGGATTCGAACCTGCGACCTCCCGCTCCCAAAGCGGGCGCTCTAGCCAAGCTGAGCTACGCCCCGGAACAAAACACGCGGGCGATAAGTCGACCGAGCTTCGAACGGATCGCCACGAATGACGACGCAACCAAAGAAAATCCTAACGCATCGCCCGGGTCGGCCCCGCCGGCGATAGTAGTCGCGGGCGACCAGCGCACCCGCAAGACGATCTAGGCGATGCCGTAATAGTCCTTGGCGCCCTGCAGCATGGTGGCGTACTCGCTGAGGTTCGGGGTCTCGGGGGTACCACCCTCGACAAAGGTGCCACCCACAACACCGACATCGTTGACGCCAGTTCCAGGCAGACGCTTGGGCATGACGTAAAACGATCGCTTGACCTTCTGATCAGCTTCGGTGACACCATCGTCAAAGTAGACCAGAATCATGTATTCCATGTCGGCAGGCACCTGGTCCTTGAGCATGACGAGGTGGCCCTGAACAGAGACCATCTCGGCATCGTCGTTGAGGACTCCGGAGCCCAAGCCTGCGCAGTCAAAGACCAACTGGGCTGGCAGGTCGGCGAAGCTAATGACCTTCTCCTCGACGAAGGTGACTCGCGAATCAAGATGCGCGCGCAACTCCTCCATCATTACGGCGGTGTCGATGAAAATGCCGTCGTCGTAAACAACCATGTCCCGCGTGGTGCCGTTACCGAAGTCGACGACAACGTCTTTAGCGGGTTCCATGACCGCGCCCACGTAGGGCTCGAGGCCCGATTCTTCTCGTGTCTCAAAGTACGACGGAACGATCTTGGCGCCCGCCGCGAAGTCGGGCTGTTCGCCCTGGGCCACGGAGGCAAAGAACCGATAGGCGTCGATTCCGATCTGGTCGATAATCGCTTGAAACTCCGGCGCGTTATCCATTGAGACGGGGGCAAGCAGGCCAGCAGCGTTGTGCGAGGTGAGCTTCTCAAATTGTTCGGCCTTCACGGTGACGTTACTGTACCCGCGCTGAACGAGCTCGTAGGCAGTGAAGAGACCGATGACGCCGGCGCCCACTACTGTCACAGGTTCGCCCTTGCTGACAATCGCGCCGCCCTCGGCATCTTCGACGAGGTCGACAACGTAATTTGCCGCGCCCGGTGCGAGCGTCCAGCCGCTGCCACCGTGACCATAGTTGTGAGCGATGATCTGCGAGCCCAACGTCTCGACACTCATGTTGGGAGCACCGCGGCGCATGGGTCGGTAGCAGAGAATCTCTTCGCCGAGGTAAGCCGTGTCGAGGCGGGGTGGCGTGAGCTTTCGAACCGCACGAGCCGTCGACGAAGGAAGAATCGGGGTGCCGACGGGAGCGCAGGCCGCGAGTACGAGCGCGCCGGCCGCTGCGACACCACCAGCTATCAGCGTGCGTCGAGTGAGCGAACCGGACTGGTTTCTCTTGGTTGACCCGTTCTCGTTGTTTGCGTCATTCGTCAACGGATTCTTGGCCACTGCGTCTCCTTAATTCAATTCCAAACGCTGACTACGATATCACTGTGCTTGGGAATAACGTGGAGCGAACTCGGCGACTGTGTGGACGAACAACATGGTCGCGTGAGACCTGCCCGCATCATCTAGAATCGATGTGCACCGGGGATGTAGCTCAATGGTAGAGCCTCAGTCTTCCAAACTGATTACGCGGGTTCGATTCCCGTCATCCCCTCCAATGCAAAACGGGCCTCCTTGTGAGGTCCGTTTTGCATTGCCTAACGCCGAGGCGAACGACCCCGCGCGCGCAGCGAAAGGAACCACGCCCAGACCAGCGCCCAGAAGGCAAACCCAGAGATCGTGAGAAAGATTGTGCTTGGCGGATTCGCGAACGTTTGCAGAAGCGGCATGTACGGAACGCTCGCCCCCGTGGCGTCGACGCTGGTGGCGAAGATGAGGGGGATGTTCCAGTCGCTCGAGCCCGCGGTCGGCGCTGCCACCACGAGCACCGCCATGATCACCGCCAAGACGGTCCACCAGCCCACGAAGATGCCGGGCCGAAATCGATCGAAGAGTCCGGCCACAACCGCCAGCACCGCACTGAGGAAAACCAGCGTGACAAACCCGGCGCCCAGAGAGACGAAGCGACCACCGAATGCCTCGCCCACAACGAGTCCGATTGCGGACGCCCAGACCAGCCATTGAAACAGTGGCCCGATGCCTGGCGGGCGATTCGTGGACGGTGCCTCACCCGCGGGGGTACCTGTCATGGGGAGCCTTTCTCAAAGAGTGAGTGCGTGACGCGCCCACCCACAAACGTAGCCGATACCGGTGTAGTGGCGAGATCGAGGGGTAGCGAACTGAGGTCATCTACCTCAAGGGGGTCGATGTCGAGCACAGCGAAATCAGCGGGTTGCCCCACGGCAACGTGCGACCGCACCGAACACTGAATCGCCTCATCAACCGAGAGGCACTCCTGCGGATTCCATGCCTCTCCCCCCGGCGCTGTGCGCGTCACCGCCGCGACAATTGCTTGCCACGGGTCGAGCGCGGCCGCCGGAGCATCCGAGCCAAATCGCATGGCAACCCCCGCATCGCGCATCTGGCGAAAGGCGAACGCCTGCCCGGTTCGCCCGGGCCAGAGACGTTCGGCTGCGGTTCGATCATCAACCAGGTGCCGGGGCTGCACGCTGGCCAAAACCTTGAGCTGCGAAAAGCGCGGCACGTCTTCGACCCTGACCAGCTGAGCGTGCTCAATGGTTCCCGCGCACTGCACCATCTCGAACGCGTCGAGTGCCATATCCACGGCCTCATCGCCGATGGCGTGCACCGCGGGTGCAATGCCGGCGGCCCACGCCCGACCCATGAGGCTCACCAACTCGGGGAGCGGCAGGTTGAGCACGCCACGGGCTGCGGGGCCCGTGGCTCCCGGATAGGGCTCAAAGCACCTTGCCGTTTGAGACCCGAGAGAGCCATCAAGGATGATCTTGAGTGGGCCTACGCGCAACAATCCGCCGGTTGACGCCACGGTGTCTCCCGTGCGCATACCCGCCTCGACGGCAGTCTCCAAGAATTCCGGATAGATGGCGGCCTCCACGCGCAACGTGTCGGCACCTCCAGAGATTCGTCGGCGCCACGCGGCCGAGTTGGGTGCCATCTCAAAGTCTGTGATGCCCACCACACCGCGCCGTGCCGCCTCGCGAGCCGCCTCATCAATCCAGGCATCCAGGGTCTCGTCATCAATGCTGGAGACGCTCTTGGCAATCTCGAAACAGGCCCGCTCGCTCACCACACCGGATTCTGTGGCCGTCACTCCCTGGGCGGCAAACCCGGTCGAGTTGAGCCACACGCTATGCATGTCCACAGAAAAAAGGTAGGTCGGCTTGTCGCCGGTCACGGCATCCAGGGAGTCGAGCGAGGTCTGGCCG
>JBIIKT010000117.1:0-4154 GCA_044233055.1 Microbacteriaceae bacterium | reverse complement strand
CCGGCGCTAGCCAGGCCGTCGGACACGCGGCGGCGCACCTGCTGGGCCACGGTGTACCCGCGGCCGGGCGGCGCCACGGGCAGCAAGGCGGGGATCACGTCGAAGCCCACAATGCGGGCCACCTCTTCGGCGAGGGTCCACTTGTCGGTGAGATCCGGTCGCCAGCTGGGCGGCGTGACCATGAGAGCACCCTTAGCCTCAACGATCGTGCCGCCGATCTCGGCAAGTGACGTGCGCACCTGCTCGGCCGTGTAGTCGTAGCCGATGAGGCCGGCCACAAAGCCGTCGGGAAGCTCGATGGGTTCGCGGTCCGCCTCGGAGGCGGAGGCGGACCCGTGGTCGGCTACCACTCCCCCGGCCAGGTCGACGAGCAACTGAACCACGCGACCGGCAGCAACCTCGGCAACAGCCGGGTCAACGCCGCGCTCAAAGCGACGGCTGGCTTCACTGGGCAGTTTGTGGCGACGAGCGGAGCGGGCAATCGACACGGGGTCGAAGTTGGCGGCCTCCACGAGAACGCGCGTGGTGGCATCGGTGATCTCGGTGGCCGCCCCGCCCATCACTCCGGCCAGGCCAATGGCGCCTGAGTCGTCGGCGATCACGAGGTCTTCGGCGTGCAGGATGCGCGCCTGCTCGTCGAGAGTGGTGAGGGTCTCGATACGACCCTTCGGGTCTACTCGACCGGCGGCTGTGAGGGCTCGACGCACGGTGATGCCGCCGCTGAGCTTGTCGAGGTCGTAGCCGTGAATGGGCTGGCCGAGTTCGAACATAACGTAGTTGGTGATGTCGACCACGAGCGAAATGGGGCGCACGCCGGCCAAGCGCAGTCGCGAGGTCATCCAGCCGGGCGTGGGGCGGGTGGCATCGACACCCTCAACAACGCGGGTAACGAAAACGGATGCTCCGGCGCGACCGCGAATGGGGGCATCGTCGGAGATCTTTACGGGGAAGTCCGTGGCGAATGTGTCGGCAACGTGCGCTCCGCCGGTGGCGGGCAGGTGGTGAGCCGGGTCACGGAAGGTCGCGCCGGTGGCGTGAGCGTACTCGCGCGCAACGCCGCGGATGGAGAAGGCGTAGCCGCGATCGGGCGTGACGTTGATCTCGACAGCCGAATCGTCGAGGCCGAGCAGCCCCACGGCATCCGTACCGATCTCGGGGTCGAGACCCAGTGTTGACCAGACCAGAATGCCCTCGTGATCCTCGCCGAGCCCCAGCTCTTTGGCCGAGGCCATCATGCCGTCGGACGTGTGACCATAGGTTTTGCGCGGCGTAATCTCAAAGCCGCCGGGCAGCACCGCACCGGGCAGGGTAGCGATGACCTTGTCGCCCACCGCAAAGTTCTTGGCGCCACACACGATGCCGCGAATCTCTTCGCCCGTTCCGCCAAACGCAGCATCCGCGGCCTTTTCGCCCGGCTTGGCCACGCGCACCTGGCACCAGCGAATCGACTTGCCGTTGCTCTGCTCTTCTTCAACGAACTCGAGAACCTCGCCCACCACAACCGGGCCCGTGACATCGGAGCGGTGGATGTCTTCTTCTTCGAAGCCCACCTTCACCAGTGCCGCGTGGACATCCTCGGGGGTGGTGCCGGGAGCGAGATCAACGTACTCGGCCAGCCAACTCAGCGGAACGCGCATCAGACCACCATGCCGAACTGCTGCGAGAAACGAACGTCGCCCTCAACCATGTCGTGCATGTCGTGCACGCCGTTGCGGAACATCAGGGTGCGCTCCACGCCCATGCCGAACGCGAAGCCCGAGTAAACCTCGGGGTCGATGCCGGCCGAGCGCAGCACGTTGGCGTTGACCATGCCGCAACCGCCCCACTCGATCCAGCGCGCTCCCCCGGCGAACGTGGGGTGCCACACGTCGAGCTCGGCGCTGGGCTCGGTGAACGGAAAGTAGTTGGGACGCAGGCGAATCTTGGCGCCCTCGCCAAACATGAGGCGGGCCGCGTGCTCGAGCGTGCCGCGCAGGTGCGCCATGGTGAGACCCTTGTCAATGGCCAGGCCCTCGAACTGCGTGAACACGGGCGTGTGCGTGGCGTCGAGCTCGTCGGTGCGATACACCCGACCCGGCGCGATGATGTAGATGGGCGGCGTGCGCTCGAGCATGGTTCGCACCTGCACCGGGCTGGTGTGCGTGCGCAGCACGAGGTGCGCTTCGGGCGGCTCCACAAAGAAGGTGTCTTGCATGGCGCGCGCGGGGTGATCCTCGTCAAAGTTAAGAGCGTCGAAGTTGAACCACTCGCTCTCGAGCTCGGGCCCCTCCGCGATCTCCCACCCCATGCCCACGAACGCGTCGCACACGCTCTCCTGCAACAACATCAGCGGATGCCGGGCGCCGATGCGCGTGCGGGATGCTGCGGCGGTGACGTCGACCGACTCGGCGGCGAGCTGCGCGGTTTGTTCGGCGGCAACGAGTTCGGCCTCGCGAGCGGCATACGCCTGGTTGGTCTGCGCGCGAGCCTGACCCACGAGCTTGCCGGCGGCAGCCTTCTGGTCGTTGGGCACATCTTTGAGGACGGCGTTGAGGGCCGCAAGTGGCGATGCCTCGCCCACGTGAGCGTTGCGAATGGCCTTGAGGCCGGCTGCATCCGGCGCTGCCGCGATGGCCGCGAGCGCAGCAGTGACCGCCTCAGAAACGGCGGATTCGCTGATTGTTACAGCAGGGTTTTCGGCGGCAGACACGCTTCCGATTCTACCGGGGGTGCCGCTAACTGGCCGTTTCGACGGAGGTGCTCGTTCCACTCGTCTTGCCACTCAGGGGCCACCGTGACGCCGTCCCAGTCGGAAACAACTCGTTCTGGGTTTACCTCGTTGGCGTAGTCTGCCCAATCCTCGTCAGTCATGCTTGCCACAGACGCGCGAAGAGCATCCCATCGCTGTTGTCGATCCGAGGCCGTCATGCCGACAAGTTTACGAGTCCTCAGGGAAACGACAAGGGGCCGAGCCTTTCGGCCCGACCCCTTGTCGTTGAGCTATTGCGTGCTAGCTGTGCTGGCGACGACGCACCATGATCAGTGCGAGAGCACCGGCAACAAGCAGACCCGCCGACAAAGCAATCGACGTGCCGATCACCGAGGGGCTGGCACCGGTATCCGGGAGTGCCGGCGCCGGCACGGATAGACAGGGATTGAGGTCAAATACCAGAGCGGCACCAGCAAACTCCTGGGCTACCCAGGCCTGGCACCCGAGCTGGGCAAAGGCAATTCCGTTGGCATTCGCCGAGAAAGGAATAGCTTCGACGAGGCTCAGATTGGACGTGTTGTAAACGCCCACCTGAGCAGCTACGGGCTGCGACGCCCACAGCTGCGTGCCATCGGGGCTCAAGGCAAGGTAGCCGGTCCTCGGCGTAGACAGCGATAAAAGCTCCATGCCGGTGAGCGCTTCGAAATTTCGAATGCTGGAGCCGCCGAACGATCCGACAAAGATGCTCTCGCCGTCGCTCGAATACGCAATGGTGGACGGGGCGTCGGGCATGGAAAAGGTGACGACGTAATCGCTCGCAACGGAGACGTCCATCACGTAGATTCTGGAGTCGGCACTCGCCGCGGCCGCAAAGTACCTACCGTCCGGCGAAAATGCCAAGCTCGTGAGCTCTGGGCCAAAGCCCCAGCCCGCCACGAATGACCAGTCAGACGTGTTGAACACCGAGACGACTGGCTCCGCACCGCCGGCATACGCGATTGCCACCTTGCTGCCGTCCGGACTGAGCGCCAGATCCCTCGGATCACTGCCGTTCAGCGTGGGGGGATTCGTGATGGCTCCCGTGGTGAGGTCAACGATATTCACTTGGTCGCCCGAGGCGTCGGTAACGATGGCTCGATTGCCATCCGGCAAAATCGCTACATTGGCGTTGCCGTAGTCGGTTCCGGGAAGAGGCCACGACGCGATGTTGGTCAGCGTGGCGCCCGTGGTGTAGCCAATGAGTTGTCTGCTTGTCGTCGCGAGAATCCAGGCTTGCGCACCATCGGGAGTGACGGCAATTCGTTTGGGGTCAACTCCCGCGCTCACCGATCGGGGCTCGGAAACAGCAGCAGTAGCCGGTGCGGCCGTGGCCAGCAAAAGACCGGATGCGGCCACGAGACCGAGAACACTGGCAGCAATTCGCATGACAATTAGTTTATCGTTGCGCGAACGCCGTTTGGTAGAT
>JBIIKT010000116.1:0-4227 GCA_044233055.1 Microbacteriaceae bacterium | reverse complement strand
AACTGCCGGGCAATGCGATGAACCGAATGTCCCTCAGGCACGCGTCAGGTGGTCGACTCGGCGTCGACAATTTCCATGCGCAAATCGAAAGATGCATCGTCTTCGATGTCGAAATAGGCGCCTAGAGCCTCTCGAACCATCGGTTCAAGGGTGTCAAAATCATCGGCAAAAGTATGAACGCCCGGGCATTCCGGCACGTCGGCCAGCCAACGGGCTTCTTCGTGGCGCACCTTGACGTGAATCACTATGTCAGCCACCTCTCCCCGAGCATGGGCTCGAGATCTCGTTCGATTGATCGAAGCGTGCCCCTGGGCACGTCACCACTGTGTTGTGGAACGACAACCATAATCACCCACGTTCCTCTATTGACACGATAAACCCGATGTGAGCCCTTCTGCCTCACAAAGACACCTCCGTGTCCTTCAATCCTCTTGTTGACCTCACGCACGCGCACAGCGCCGATCATGAGGGCGCGGCGACGCACGCCTCTGTCCAATCGTAAAAGCGTGAATCCGTATTGGCTTTCGCCACCAGTGGAGGACTGTCTAGCGGTCCACGCCCTTGCCGGCGATATCGCCTGTCGTCTCGTACTCGGCCAACTGAGCGATGCGGCGAACGTGGCGCTCGTCACCCGGGAACGGCTCGGCAATGAAGGCGTCGATAAAACTCACCGCTTCGTCAATAGTGTGCTGCCGCGCGCCAATGGAGATGACGTTGGCATTGTTGTGTTCGCGCGCGAGCTGCGCCGTGGCCATGTTCCACACCAGCGCGGCGCGAATTCCCGAGACCTTGTTCGCGGCCATCTGCTCGCCGTTACCCGAGCCCCCAAAAACGACGCCGAGCGACTCAACACCGGCGGACTCGTCGCGAGCCACGGCCAGTGCCGCGTTGATGCAGAACGCCGGATAATCGTCGAGCGCGTCAAAGTGCTGAGGCCCGTGATCAATCACCTCGTGTCCGGCATCGCGCAGGTGCGCCTGCAGCGTCTGACTGAACTCGAGTCCGGCATGGTCGGTGGCGATGTGAATGCGCATGCCTCGATTTTAGGCAGTCAGCGCGGCTGGTCGGTGTAGATCAGTGGTCGCGCGACCACTGCCGCTCCGATAAACCCGAATAGTCTTGTCTCGACCGGTACTCACTGCCGTGCCGCGCGAAACACACCCAAGGAGAGTCGTGCCTGGAGAAAACCTGACCCGCGTCGAAGCCCAGGAGCGCGCGAGCCACATTTCTGTTGAGAGCTACGCCGTCGATCTCGACGTCACTCAGGGGCCAACCACGTTTCGCTCCCGAACGACGGTTTCGTTTTCGGCCCGTGCCGAATCAGAGACATTCATCGATGCCATCACGAGCAAGGTTCACCGCATCACACTCAACGGCGTCGACCTGCCGCTGACCGCGGCCGACGGCGTGCGGATTCGGCTGAGCGGCTTAGCCACAACCAACGTTCTCGAAGTCGACGCCGACTTCTCGTACACGAACACGGGCGAAGGCTTGCACCGTTTTGTCGACCCCGTCGACAACGAGGTCTACCTGTACACGCAGTTCGAAGTGCCGGACTCGCGGCGCGTTTTTGCCGTGTTTGAGCAGCCCGACCTCAAAGCCACCTTCCAGTTCACGGTGACCGCACCCGTTGCCTGGCATGTGGTGAGCAACATGAGCACGCCCGCTCCCACGCCCGGACTCGATGGGGCGGCCACGTGGATGTTCGCTCCCACGCCGCGCATCTCGTCGTACATCACCGCTCTGGTGGCAGGACCCTACGTTGTTGAACGCAGTGAACTCACCAGTTCGAGCGGTCGCGTTATTCCGCTCGGTGTTTACTGCCGCGCATCCCTCGCCGAGTACCTTGACGCCGACTACATCTTTGAGAAAACTCGTCAGGGATTTGAGTTCTACGAAGACAAGTTCGACGTGCCATACCCTTTCGAAAAATACGACCAGCTGTTCGTGCCCGAGTTCAACGCGGGCGCCATGGAGAACGCTGGGTGCATCACGTTCACCGAGGCCTATGTGTTTCGCAGCAAGGTCACCAACGCGATGCGCGAACGCCGTGTCGTCACCATCTTGCACGAGCTCGCGCACATGTGGTTCGGTGACCTCGTGACCATGCGCTGGTGGAACGACCTGTGGCTCAACGAGTCGTTCGCCGAGTACGCCTCAACCCTCGCAACCGCCGAGGCCACCGAGTGGCACGAGGCCTGGACCACCTTCGCCGCCATGGAGAAGAGCTGGGCGTATCGCCAAGACCAACTGCCGTCGACGCACCCCATCGTGGCCGAAATTCGCGACCTCGACGATGTTCAGGTGAACTTCGACGGCATCACCTATGCCAAAGGCGGGTCGGTACTCAAGCAACTCGGCGCGTGGGTGGGGCAAGACCAGTTCTTGGCGGGCGTTTCCAACTACTTCACAAAGCACGCCTGGGGCAACACCGAACTGAGCGACCTCATGGTCGAGCTCGAAGCCACCAGCGGTCGCGATCTGAGCGAGTGGACCAAAGTGTGGTTGGAGACTGCCGGTGTGAACACGCTGCGCACTCACGTAACGTGCGCCGCAGACGGCACCATCGAGTCGTTCGCTATCGAGCAGACGGCTCCCACCGAGTGGCCCACCATTCGCCCGCATCGCATGGCCATCGGCTTCTACGACCTCGAGGGCGGTTCGGTAAAGCGCACTCACCGCATTGAACTCGACGTCGATGGAATCCGCACCGAGGTGTCCGAGCTCGTGGGTCGCCAGCGCCCCGGTCTGATTCTGCTGAACGACGATGACCTCGCCTACGCGAAGATTCGACTCGATGCTGACTCGGTCGCTTTTGCTATCGACAACCTCGCGCGCATTGCCGACCCGCTGGCTCGCTCACTCGTGTGGGGTGCTATCTGGGATGCCACACGTGACGCCGAACTACCAGCACGCCAGTTCCTCGACCTTGTCGCGGGAAACATTGCGGCCGAAACCGAGTCCACCACGGTGCGCACCACGCTCGCGCAATTTGCCACGGCGCTCACGGCATACACCTCGCCCACCATCCGCGCCGAGCGCGTTCGCGAGGCGGGCGACCTCATGTGGTCTTTGGCCCAGGCGGCCGAGGCGGGCAGTGACAATCAGTTCCAGTTTGTGAAGGCGTTCTCTGCCCTGTCGCGAACCGAAGACCAGCTCAACACGGTTGCCGCGCTACGCGGGGGTCACATTTCTCTCGGCGGCCTCGACATCGACACCGACCTCGGCTGGGACCTTCTCATTGCCCTAGTTGCCGGTGGGCGCTGCAACGAGGATGACGTGGATGCGTACCTGGCCGAAGACAACACGGCCACCGGCCAGCAGTCGGCGGCTCACGCGCGTGCTGCGGTGCCGACCCTGGCTGGCAAGCAGCGCGCCTGGGATTCGGTTTTCGTTGACGACTCGGCCTCAAATCTGATTATTCGCAACACAGGTCTCGGGTTCCTGCGTGCCGCCGACACCGCACTGCTGGCACACTTTGTTCCTCAGTACTTCGCGTCTCTCATGCGCATCTGGAAGGACCGGTCGTTCCAGATCGCCGAAACGCTGGTGGTGGACTTCTACCCGGCTGCCCTCGCCAACAAAGAACTGCAAGCGGCCTCGCAGGCGTGGCTGGCCGCCAACCCGGACGAACCAGCATTGCGCCGTCTTGTGGTGGAGAACCTTGCGGGTGTGGATCGGGCGTTGGCCGCCCAGGCCCGAGATGCCGCGGAAGACTAGATCATGAACGACCTGTTGGCGAAGCTGTGGCCTGCGCTTGAGCCCTTCGCACCACTCATCTCTTCGGTGATTATTGCTGCTGTGGCCGTAGGTGTCCGCTTTGCCCTCGTGGCCATCAACCGCCTGGTCGTGCGTCGCATCGTGACGGATGCTCGCAAGAAAGCCACCTCGTCGGATCCCGTGATCGTGGCGCAGAAGATCCCCTCGAATCCGCGCATCGTGCAGCGCACGCGCACCATGGGCACCGTCCTCGACAATCTGGTGACGTGGACGGTTGCTGTCGTTGCGCTGATTATCATCCTGCAGACGCTCGGCCTACCTGTAGCCGCGGTACTCGCCTCCGCGGGAATCGTGGGTGCTGCGCTGGCGTTCGGCGCACAAAGCATTATCAAGGATGTGCTCAGCGGATTTCTCATGGTGTTGGAAGACCAGTTGGGCGTGGGCGACAAGGTCGACCTCGGGTTAGCCACGGGCACCGTTGAAGCGGTGGGCGTGCGCATCACCACC
>JBIIKT010000115.1:0-4243 GCA_044233055.1 Microbacteriaceae bacterium | reverse complement strand
GTCGTATCAGGGAGATCATCGTCGACGTCGTTCGAATCCGAGCCGCCACGGACCACCACCTGACCTATCTGGACGGGCGTGAGCTATTGGGCGTCGACCCCGACGACGCGGCCCTTCTTCCTGACTTGCTGCACCCCAACCAAGAGGGCATGGACCTCATGGCTGCGCGGTTCAGCGCGGCCCTCGGCGACCTGCTGAGTGGCGCGAGCGACGCGGCTACGTCTACCGACTCCTGATTTACCCGGGCCGGCCCTCGTGCGGTGAGCGACTCGCGCTCCCGGGAGAATGCCGGGTTAGCCCCGGCGCTTCGTCAGAAGTCGCACCACCGGAGCGAGTGCTTCCTGGCGAGCGGCCCACAAACCCAGCTTTCCGAGCTGTGGGTGCTGCATCACGCGGTGTGCCAAAGGCGCACCGCCGACACGCAGAGACGTGCTCGAGCTGCGCTGAGGAGTCCATCCGCCTGCCGCACGGTCGGCGATGATGGCATAAGCTGCGTTTCTGCCGGGGGCACCGATGACGCCACCACCGGGGTGGGCTCCGGAACCGCAGAGGTAGAGGCCGCGGATCGGTGATCGATACGAGCCCACTCCGGGAACGGGTCGCGACCCGAACAGCTGGCCGGCGCTCAGTGCGCCGTGGAAGATGTTTCCGCCTGCCATGCCGTACTCACGTTCGAGGTCGAGCGGCGTAATCGTGTACGTGGCCTCCACCGTACTGCTCAGACCCGGCGAGAAGTCGTCGAGGCGCTTTACGACACTTGCCGTGAACTCATCGCGATAGTCGTCCCAGGTGCCCCCGGCCAGTTCGTAGGGAAGCTGCTGGATACCCGTGCTGATGAGGTGCTTGCCCGCCGGTCCCATGGCCGGATCGTGCACCGTCTGGATGATGAACTCAATCGGGAAGCGGGTCGGCAAGACACCGTCGCGCTGAGCGTCTGCCGCACGCTCGAACGCGCTCGTCTCAGCGCCGAGCAGAGTGAGGCCCCGGTGTTCCGGGCCTTCGCCGGTGCTGGACCCGATGAACTGGGGAAGCTTGTCGACAGCGAGGAACACGCGAGCCATCGACCCGCGGGTGTCGAACGTCGAGATCGCCTTGACGAAGTCGTCGGGCAACGCTTTCGGGTCGGTGAGGTGGCGATAGGTCGTGACCGGATCGGCGTTCGACGCGACGATGTTTGCGCGCAGCTCGGTTCCATCGGCCAACACGACCCCGCGAGCCGCGCCGCGCTCGACGATGACGCTTGCCACCGCGCTGTTCGTGAGGATCTCGACGCCCTTCGAGCGAGCGCGTGCAGCGAGGGCCTCCGCGATGGATCCCATGCCGCCGCGAGCAAAAGCAAAAGCACCCATCTGGCCGTTGACCTCGCCGATGGCGTGGTGCCCGTAGACGAAAGACCAGCCCGGAGTGCTAGGTCCGCCGTACACCGACACGACGCCAAGGAACGTCATCAAGCCCGAGAGGATGTCGCTGGAAACGTAACGGTCGAGCAGATCCCTGATCGAGAGGTTGAAGAACTCGTCGAACAACCGTGCCTCGCCGCTCTCCTCGAATATCTGCATCACGGTGGACATCGACGGCGGCTCGCTGCTCAGGATGATCTCTCGGGTGATCTGTGCAAAGCGCTCCAGTCGGAGACCGAACTGGAGGAAGCCGTCACTGGCGCCCGGGGAGACTCGCTCGATCTCCTTCAGGGCCTTCGCCAGTTCCCGGTAAAGGTGAATGTGCCTTCCGTCCTCCAGGATGCTGGAGGTGCCCATGTCTGTCTGGTAAAGGTCGAGCCCGAAACTCGAGAGCTGCAGGTCTTTGAGGATGACCGGGTGCAGCAGCCCCGACACATATGAGCATGACGACATGCGGTAGCCGGGGATGAGCTCCTCGGTCACGGTGGCGCCACCGACGAGCTCACGTCGCTCGAGAACGAGCGTCTTCAGGCCGGCATCGGCGAGGTAGTTGGCTGTGATCAGGCCGTTGTGGCCGGCACCGATAACGATTGCATCCCATGACTTGGTCTTCACTGTAAAGCCTTTCGTCGTTCGTTTCTTTATCAATCCATCTGCTCTGGCGCAGATGACTTTTTTGTGTGGCGAGCTATGCCCGTCTCGGTTCCAGTCGGGTAAGCGCCCGCCCAAACGCGGCTGCGGTGAGCTCGACGTCCTGGGCTGAGTGCGAGGCCGAGACGAAGAACAGTCCCCGGCTCGTGGAGCGAACTCCCTCGTGCTGAAGCTCCTGAAGAAGCAAGCCGAGTCGAACAGGATCCGCGGCCGTGGCAAAGGAAGATCCGTTGGTGATCTCGGCGTCGGGCCCGAATCGGAGCTGCAACAGCCCATCAACGGCAGTCACGTGCAGATCAACGAAAGCAGCCGCGATCACATCTCGCACCGCAGATGCGAGTTCCTGAGTCCTGGCGGCTATGGCGGGGTAGGGGTCGCGGTCGCGCAGCTCCCGTACCGTGGCCACGGCGGCCGCCATCTGTGCGACTCCCGTGTTGTAGGTCCCCGAGTGGTTGATCTGTCCGGTGCCGACGGCAGCGAGGAGATCGGCACGCCCTCCGAGCACGGCAACCGGGTAGCCCGACGCAATCGCTTTGGCATAGACCGTCAGGTCTCCGTGCACTCCGAACCGTTCTTGTGCGCCTCCGAGTGCCACCCGGAATCCCGTGATGACTTCGTCGACGACGAAAACAATCTCGTAACGTCGGCACAGCGCAGCCACCTTCTCGAGGTAGCCCGGCAATGGTTCGATCAGCCCGGTGTTGCACATGATCGGCTCCATCAACAGGGCTGCGATCGATTCGTGGTGCTGGTCGAGCAACTGCTCGAGGGCGTTCAGATCATTCCATGGGCACAGGAGTACGTCTTCGGCTGCCGAGACAGACTGCCCAGGCGTGAGCGAAGGTTGGGTGGCGTCGTGCCGAGTGGGATCCACAAACAGGGGATCTAGCCAGCCGTGATAGTGGCCCACGAAGCGCACGACGTGCTGTCGGCCCGTGGCCGCGCGAGCCACACGGACGGCGAGCAATGCCATCTCCGTCCCGGAGGATCCGATGCGAAGTTGCTCGACCCAGGGGGCTGCACCGCTGATGAGCTGCGCAAGCTCAAGTTCTTCATCGCACTGTCCGGCGAACAATTGTCCGCGATCGAGCGATTCTCGAACAGCATCGACGACGACTTTCGGTGAGTGTCCCAGAATGTGCGGGCCCATGCCCATGGCGTAATCGACATACTCGTTGCCGTCTACATCCCAGATGTGAGATCCGAGGGCGCGAGAGTACGTCAGGGGTGTCGGGAAGCCGCGGAGGCGCACGTTCGAGTTGACGCCTCCGGGGATCACGGCCTTTCTCCGCTCGTGTGCCCTCACTGATTCGCGCAGTAAGTCCTCGTTGATCGAGTGGGTTGAGCTCGACATTGGTAACCGCCTCCTCGTGACGCATCTGGTCTGCAGGGCTGACGATATCCCAAAAAGGTTTATCGTTCAATTCAATTCGCGCCTTATTGTCTGAGAGTCTGCAGATTCGGCTTGACAGGGGGTGCGAACGCTGGCATCGTTAGCGTGGTAATACCAATCTTACCACTTGATACAGGACGATGATGACCTCGACAATTGCTTCCCCCCCGGTGCTCTCGACGAGCCCGGACTCGAAAAGGAGTGCCGAGCATGTTTTTGATGTGGGGTCGGTGCCGTGGAGTCGGCGTGGGGCCTACATGGCGATCACGACGAACGTGGCCAAGATGGATCACCCTGGGCGCAATCATAAAATCGAGCCAGGCATCTACTTGACTGATGTTTCGGGCAGTCGTCTATGGCGCTGGAACGGCGTGTTTCGCATCGAGGTGACGAAAAACGGAAGCGTTGTCACGCCAACCTCGATTGAGGGGCGGCCGGGACATCTGCGCATCGTCAGCGAGGACGGTGAAATCGAAGCGACCTGGGATGGAACCGACACCATTCGGTTCAGCGGCCACGGAATCGGGATCCGTTTTGTTCAAAGCGTGATCGACCCGATGGATGCCGCGCTCGCGTTTCCCATCGGCGAATCGGAGTTTCGCCTGCAGATGGGTGAGGACGCGCACTATTCGATTTCTCGAATCGCGGGGATCCTCACGGTCGACGCCCCTCGGGTTCGCACCGGCGCATCTGACACCGCCGATCGCAAAGTCGTGGACGCGAGCGCGCCTGGAGACGACCGTTTTGAAATCGCCCTCACCCAGTACGAGAGTGGGTACACGGCGCCTGAGCAATTCCG
>JBIIKT010000114.1:0-4280 GCA_044233055.1 Microbacteriaceae bacterium | reverse complement strand
GGACACAACTCGTAGAATCGTCACTCTCGCGCTTGCCGGAGCACTCGTGCTGGGCGTCGCCCCCACTCTTGCGGCGTGCAGCGCCGAGCAGATCGTGCAAGACGCAGTCGAGAATGCGGTCAACGACGCAACCGGTCTCGATGTGAACCTGGGCGGCAAGACGTTACCCGAAGATTTTCCCGCCGAGGTGTCGATCGTGAGCGGTGAGATCTCCTTGAGTGGAGCGCTCGGCGCGGGCGCCGAGAAGGTATGGACTGTCGGGATTCTTGTTACTGACCTGGCTGCGGGCTTCGACGAGGCAAAGACCAAACTTTTGGACGCGGGTTTCGTGGCTATGGAGACGGGAACAGACGGCCTGTACACGGGTATCTTCTCGAACGCCGCCTATTCGGTCCTGGTCACCGCGACCGATAACGGAACCGAAAAAACTGTTAACTACGTGGTGACCACACTTACTGCCCCGTAGTGAACCGTCTCGGATAGCTGAACGCGGTGACCAACTACCGCGTGGCGCTGGCACTTTCGCTGGGTGCCACGGTGCGACGACGACTGATGCTCAGGAAAATAGGCATCACCACAGCAACGTAGGCAACCCACGTGCCAACCTGAAGCCACGTCATGTTGGGAGTGAATCCGATGGTTCCGCGCAACAGCGTGCCGTACCAGCTGTCCGGGGGAATCACCGCGGAGACATCGAAGGCGTGGTCTTCGGCACCCGGCAGCCAGCCCACTTCTTGAAACTCGTGGATTCCATAGCTGAGCACGCCCGCCACCATGACAACGAGCAGTGCGCCAGACCAGGCAAAGAAAACCTGGAGGTTGAGGCGGCTCATTCCCGCAAAGACGAGGTAGCCCAGCGTGACAGCGATGGCGATGCCGAGCACGGCCCCGAGCAGGGGGAGAGCGCCTTGTCCGGCCGAACCGGCAGCGGCCCAGACGAACAGAGCGGTTTCGAGACCTTCGCGCCCGACGGAGAAGAAGGCAAGAAAGAACATTCCCCAGGCGGCCTTGTGCGCGTAAACGCGATCAACATCGTCACGCAGGTGGCCTGCGAGCGAACGGGCCGTCCGGGCGAGCCAAATGATCATCCATGTCACCAGGCCGGCAGCAACCAGAGACAGCACTCCGGCTAAGACCTCTTCAGCTTCGCTCGACAGCGCCGTTGCAGTAAGGGCGAGTGCGGTACCGGCAATGATTGAGAGAACGACGGCGGCAATCACCCCACCCCACAAGTACTTGAGGCCAGATCGACGATCCGTCTTGATGAGGTACGCCGCGAATATTCCGACAATCAGCGCTGCTTCGAGGCCTTCGCGGAGTCCGATGAGAAGATTGGCAAGAATGGTGTGTCCTTTATGAATTCTGAAGTGGCGTGATCAGTCAGCTTCGTGACCGACACGTTAGTTTGGTTAGGCTTACCTAACTTTACCCAGTCTACGGCGACGTCCCGTCGGCCCCCAGAGAGGATTCCCACTTGTTGGAAAAACTACCCCGCCCCGTGAAGTGGCTCATTGCGGCTATCGGGGGTGCGCTCATCGCCGCGGTCACCACGCCGTTAGCTCAGGCTTCCCTCGATGTTCTTGACGTCACGATTCCCTGGGGGCTGATTGCGGCCCTGCTCACCGTGACGGCATACGTTCTCGGGCTCCGACTGGTGAGCGACACCCGCATGTTGGCGCTGTTCGGTGCCATCGGCGTGGTCATCGTGATCATGTTGCTCTCGCTACCCGGGCCGGGCGGTGGCGTTATCGTGCCGGGCAATCTGTACGGCACGGTGTGGGCCGCCGCACCGTCGATCATCTTTGTCGTTCTCATCGCCTTCCCGTCTCCGCGTCGCCAGTAGACTGGACACATCAAGAGCCACCCCTCAAGGAGACCTTCGTGACCTACGTCATCGCCCTGCCCTGCGTCGATGTCAAGGACCGCGCGTGCATCGACGAGTGCCCGGTCGATTGCATTTACGAGGGCGACCGCATGCTCTACATCCACCCCGATGAGTGCGTCGACTGCGGGGCCTGTGAGCCCGTGTGTCCGGTAGAGGCGATCTACTACGAAGATGACCTTCCCGAGCAGTGGGCCGACTACTACAAGGCAAACGTCGAATTCTTTAATGAGATCGGGTCGCCCGGTGGCGCCGCCAAGGTAGGCGTGATCAAGAGAGATCATCCCGTTGTTTCGGTGCTCCCGCCCCAGGCGGAGTAGCCCATGCTGGGAAATCTTCCCGAGTATCCGTGGGACGCCATGGCGCCCTTTGCCCAGCGCGCCGCGCAGTATCCGGACGGCCTGATTGATCTCTCGATTGGTTCGCCGGTCGACCCCACACCCGAGGTCGTTCGTCGAGCGCTCGCCGACGCCACCGATGCGCACGCGTACCCCACAACGGTGGGCACGCCTCGCCTTCGAGAGGCCATTGTTGACTGGTTTGCTCGACGTCGCGGAGTCGACGGGCTGCGTGTCGAGAACGTGCTGCCCACCATCGGGTCAAAGGAGTTCGTGGCCTGGGCCCCCTACATGCTGGGCCTCGGCGGCAGCGACGTGGTTGTGCATCCGCGGGCGGCTTATCCCACCTATGCGATGGGTGCTGCCATTGCCGACGTGGCAGCTCTCGCTGAAGACGACCCGCAGGCGTGGCCGGCGGAAACCCGGCTGGTGTGGGTGAACTCGCCCGGAAACCCCGATGGACGCGTATTGAACGTGGAGCAGCTCGCCCAGCGCGTTGCGCGGGCGCGCGAGCTGGGCGCGATTCTCATCTCCGACGAGTGCTACGCCGAACTGGGCTGGGACGCGCCGTGGGACACGCAGCCGATTCCGAGCATCCTCGACCCGCGTGTCACGGGCGGTGACGTGAGAAACATCCTCTGCGCCTATTCGTTGAGCAAGCAGTCGAATCTGGCGGGGTATCGCGCGGCCTTCGTTGCCGGTGACCCCGCCTTGATTGAGCGCCTGCTGGCGGTGCGCAAGCACGCGGGAATGATGGTGCCCGCGCCCGTGCAGTCTGCTGTGACGGTTGCGCTCGGCGATGATGCCCACGTGGCGGTGCAAAAGGAACTCTACCGCGGGCGACGTGACGCCCTGGTGCCGGCAGTCATCGCAGCCGGTTTCACCATCGACGGCAGCGAGGCGGGTCTGTACCTCTGGCTTACCGAGGGCCGGGATGCCTGGGATTCGATTGGCCGGTTGGCTGATCTCGGCATTCTCGGCGGCCCCGGTCAGTTCTACGGCGATCACTTTCCGCAGCACATCCGCCTCTCGCTGACCGCGACCGACGAGCGGATTGAGGCAGCGGTAGCGAGGCTCACCCAGTAGCCTCCGAGCACGTCGAGACGGATGTTTTCGCGCGTTGGCAGCAGGCAATAGGCTTAGGGATAGCCCTCGCGGTGCCGTCACGAACGGCGGCGAATCGGGCAGAGCTTATCCGGCTGGTTGAGAAGGAGTCACGGGTGTCAAACAACGGCGCAAAACCCACGGGTGACAAGGTAACGGTGTCGTATCAGGGCACGACCGCGGAGTTTGACGTTCTTCACGGAAGCGACGGCCACCCGGCCATTGATCTCTCCTCGCTGACCAAGGAGATCGGTCTCACGGCTCTCGACTACGGTTTTGTCAACACAGCTTCAACCAAGTCAAAGATCACCTTCATCGACGGCGACGCAGGCATCCTGCGCTACCGTGGGTACCCCATCGAGCAGGTCGCCACTCAGATGTCTTTCCTCGAGACGGCCTGGTTGCTCATCTACGGCGAGATGCCCAGCCCCTCGGAATTTGCGGAGTTCGAGAATCAGATTCGCCGGCACTCGCTGCTGCAAGAGGACCTCAAGAACTTCTTCAACGGATTCCCACGCAATGCGCACCCGATGCCGGTTCTCTCCGCCGGCGTTTCGACACTGTCGACGTACTACGAAGACTCACTCGACCCCAATAACCCTGAGCACGTTGAGATTGCCACCTACCGCTTGCTGGCCAAGGTGCCCGTCATGGCGGCCTATGCGTACAAGAAGAGTATTGGTCAGGCTTTCCTTTACCCGCAGAACGACCTGGGCTACGTGGAGAACTTCCTGCGGCTCACGTTTGGCAATCGCGCCGAAGAGTACGAACTCAACCCCGTTGTCGTCAAGGCACTGGAACGCCTTCTGATTTTGCACGAAGACCACGAGCAAAACGCTTCCACGTCAACCGTTCGCCTGGTCGGCAGCACCGACGCCAACCTGTTTGCCTCTGTTTCGGCCGGCATCTCTGCTCTCTTTGGGCCGCTGCACGGTGGAGCCAACGAGGCTGTGCTT
>JBIIKT010000113.1:0-4282 GCA_044233055.1 Microbacteriaceae bacterium | reverse complement strand
ATCTCAGCCGCCCCTCGGATCGCCCGGATCAGGTCATCGCGCGGGAGCTCGACTCGTGGCGGCTCGATCCGCTCGGAGTCACTCATCGGATTGCAGGGCAATCTGTCGGATCTCGGCCGCCCCCAGAGTGACCTCGGTACCGTCGATGCTGGCGAGCCGTGAGTGCGTCACGTCGTCATTCCACACCCGAACGGTCGTGCGCCCATCGATGAGGCGCACGCTCGACAGCTGCGCACCCTCGATGGACGCGAGGGTGCCGGGCATGGAATCCCCCGTGCCCGGGGTGGGCACCGAGAGGAGGGGAAGGGCGAAGGTCTCCCACGCTGGGACGAGCTCGTCCACGGCGCAGTCGGCCCGCACTCCGAATTCGACTTCGCTGACCCCGAGGCATTGGCCCTCGGGAGCGTCGATCGAGGGACCCGCCCAGATCGGCCGAGTCGCCACGCTCGGTTTGGCAATCTGGCCCGCGGAGCGCAGCAACGTCACTGCGAGTTCAGCGCCATCCACTTCGTACTCGAAAACGCCCTCGCCGAGAAGGGCCGTGCCGGCCGCGAGCACGGCACCGCTCGCTGGCCACGTCACCGACCCGACCTCGGATTCAAAGCCTTCGCCGACTAGTTCACGGTGCACGATTTCGAACGGCGCGAGGGCAGCCGAGCCCACCGGAGCGCTCGGGAGTTTCACTCGCAGGCGCAGCCGGTGGTTTTCGCGGTGGTTCTCGATGCGCAGGTGAAGTCGAACGTGCTCCTCACCGTCGGCCAACGAGGCGCTGACATCAATCTCAACGCCCAGGAACGTCACGCGAGTCGTTGCGCCGTCGGATTTCACCGCCGGCGAACGCGCCTCGCCCGCGGGGGAGAAGGTAAACAGGTCACCCTCGTCATCCTCGTCGGTGAATCGGATGGCCACTCCGTTGGGCAGGGTGATGGTGTGTCCTGATACCGACAACTCGACCGGTCGCGGCTCGAACCGGGCCACGTCCTCGGGGCGATCGACCGACCACGACAGGCCGTCGACGCCCTGGCGGCGGAACGGTGAGGGGTTGAATCTCAGCACTCCCTCGATCGAACTCCGTTTCGCCAGAGTTTGCATGCCTCGGGTGATGATCGGGTCGATAATCTGCTGCACTGTATTGAAACGTGCGTCGACGTCACGCGCGGTGGCATCGCCACCGGCCCCATAGGCGGAGTCGTGCGCGGTGTTCTGCAGCATGAGGTCCCACGCGCGCTCAAGGTCGTGGGCTGGCCACCCGACTCCGGGAACGAGAGCAGACAGGGGTTCCGCATACCGCTCGAGACGAGTCTCCAGAATCCCGCGCCGTCGCTTCTGATATGCCCGGGTGGCGACGGTGTTCGGCAACAGGATCCAGGTTGATGCAGCCCGCAGCTCGCCTTGCCAGACGGGGAGGTCGGCGGGGGTCTCTGCTAACGCAAGGAATCTCGCCAACGACCCAATTTCAACGTCTGCGTCGACGAGAGCGCTCGTCTCGACCGCTCGCTCGAACATGCCTGGCACAGGGGCCCAGTGATCGGCACCCACGGGAAGCAGAACCGTGGACCGCGGCGAGACCGAGGCAACGAGTTCGATGGCTGTGCGCATCTCGTGAGCACGGTCGTCAATCGTCAGCGGAAGATCGATGTCCGCCCCCGGGTAGTAGCCGTGAATCAGATACTCCGTCAGTACCTCGCTGCCGTCCGGAGCGCGCCATCTGAAAACGGACGTGCCAATCGACGCCGGCACACCCCGAAGGATGACCGCGTGCTCGATGCCGAACGCCCGCAAGATTTGAGGAAACTGACCGATGTGACCGAACTGGTCGGGCATGTAGCCAGCCCAGGGGCCATCAGCCGGCGAGGGGGCACCCCACTGTTGTGCCCGCGCCATACCCCACTCGAGATTTCGGTAGATGCTCTCCCCTGACACGAGGAACTCGTCGGCGAGCGTGTAGAACGGCCCAATTGACAGGCGGCCGGCTTCAACCAGCGCTCGCACCTCGGACTCGCGCTCAGGGCGCACGGCGAGATAGTCGTCGAGCATGATTGCCTGTCCATCGAGATGAAAGTGAGTAAACCCGGGCTCGTGGGCGAGTCCGTGCAGCACCCCGTCGATGAGATCCACGAGCTTGTCGCGAAAGACGGAGAACGGCTCGTACCACTCCCGATCCCAATGGCTGTGGGGAAGAAGGACGGCACGCACCTTCATATCTCTACTCCTTCGCCCTGACATTGACTCCCCCCTCATTCGCAGACAATCATCATGTCCACGAGGTCGCGATCGGCCAGGTCGCCGACAAGCGACGTCGTGCGAAACCTCAACCTCAGCGACGTCCAGCCTGGTCCCGAATGATGAAACACCAGTTCACGGCGCTCGAGAACCTCTCCGGTCAGGGGAGTGGGATCCACGGCGAAACTGAAGTCCGGGTTATCCGACTCGATGTCAATCGCGAGGGGCGATGTCACGAATCCGTTGTTCTGAATCTCGAGCAGCAGTGACCCCGATGAACCGGAGAACACTTCGCGACGGTGTCGGGGAATCGCGCTCACCCGATCCTCCGCACTGATTCCGACGGCAATGTGCGCCTGAGGATCCGGTGCCACAATGCAGCAGTCGTGCGTGACTCCGACGAACATCTCGGTGTGATCGTGAACAGGGTGCTGCTTGTCAGTCATCAGCGACCCCCCGCCGCTCGGCGTCGGTACTCGGCGGAGGCGAGCGTATACGCCTCTTGCGCCTCTCCCCGCTCGTGATTCGCGATGAATTTGCCCTTCTCGGCCCACAGGCGATCGACCGCAGCGGCGCACCACTCGGCGCTTGCCTGAATCGGGCGTGCGGGCGCGTCCCCCACCGTGATGTGGAAGGCCTGGGTGTGCGCCGAAGGAAGGATTCGTAGCGCCAGCCAACCCGACTCGCTCAGTTCGACATCAAACGTGATTGCCTGCGGCTGGCCGTCCGCGAGAAATGTGGTCTGGGCGACCGGCAGCCCGTTCTCGATTAGTTCGACGGTGACGTCCCGGGAGTCACCCACGCGAGCGCGCTCGATGTGCCAGGCCGGACCAGCGTATGGCGGAAGGTGCCGAATGGAGGCGACCTGTGAGGCAGGATCTTCATGCAGCCACGCCCTCACCACGGCGCTGATGCGAAGCGACTGGCCTGTCGCAATAGACCATCCGGACGCGGTGCGCTGCGCGTCAATCTCGATTTGCGAAAAATGTGACCTTCCGTCGCCGAAGTAAGCACGGGGATCTCGGATGCTGGCGAGATAGGTCTCCACGCCCCGGTCACCGCGAGGTGCGGTGTCCGTCGGCACATAGGTTCTGCCGACGCCAACACGTTCGTCGAAGAGGCAGGGATAGTCGGTCTCGCCCATCATGACAAGATCGAATCCTGCATTGAGGATGTGGTACCACGAGTTCAGCTCGTACACGGGATACTCCTGCGCCGAGCCGATGAAGTCGATCGCGCCGTGAACGACATCGACCAGTGCTTCGTTCAAGCCGACGGTTGCAAAGCCCGGAATCTCCCAGTTGGGGAGGTCGTCGCTCTCGACACCCATGCCGATACCGCAGTGCGCGTAGCCGGTGATAGCGCCCTGGGCGCGTGCCCACTGCATGATCGGCAGGTTCCAGCTGGGCCAGTCCGCGGGCGAGGAGGTTGACGGATACTCGGGTTCGGTCAGACCGAGCAGCACCGGATGCCCCGAATGGCTCGACGGGAAGCCAGAAACCTCGAGATCGTATCGAAGCACCGATTCGGCATCCCGATCTGTGACTTTGGCCTCCCAGTGCACCCCGTTCGCCTCTTGAAGGGAGGGATGCTCGAGGCCGGCGAACGGACTCACGCTGGAGCCTGTGAAGAACTGCTTCTGGTAGTGATAGCAGGGGCCCCAGTTGAGAACGCCGCCTACGTCGATTGCCTCACCACGCACGTGGCGAATCATCGTCTCGGGAGAGACACCCTCCGTGGGCGCGCTGTAGTGAGAGCACCCGGCCGCGTGAATGTGCATGTCGCCGGAGTAATACGAATCATCCGCCGGAGTCACCCATCGGGTCAGCGTCGCCTCGAGCGAGCGGGGAGTATCGGCCACGACAAACTCAATCTGTTGTTCGAGGTACTCAGGTCCGCGAGTGACGGTCGTCGTGTAGGAGCCGGGCGGCAAGAAGACTGCCTCTCCGGTGGAACGGTAAATGTGATCGTGAAAGAACATGTCGGGGGCGATGCGCATCTTGCGCGGCGGGAAGACGCGCCCCGCACCATCCTTGATGGTCAGACGGAAGGTGCACGA
>JBIIKT010000112.1:0-4283 GCA_044233055.1 Microbacteriaceae bacterium | reverse complement strand
GAAATCACGAGCGGCGTGACCGTCTTTTTTCCACGACGAATAAGCTGGCGAATCTCACGCGGCATGATGATTCGCTGGTCCCGCGGCAACACGGGGTCTCCCGGCTATGCCGAAAGCTCGGTGCGACCCTTGCGGCGGCGCGCGGCGAGAATGGCGCGTCCAGCACGTGTGCGCATGCGCGCGCGAAAACCGTGCGTCTTTGCCCGACGGCGGTTGTTGGGCTGAAAGGTGCGCTTGGTCATGATCAAACTCCGTCAGTACACGTAGAAGGCAGGTGGCTGGCGATGTCCACGCCAGGCCTTAAAACTAGGCGAGAAGGTACCTTCCGGTCAAACTGGTACGTTATCCACAGATTAGACTTGCCGATATCCACAGGCTGGACTACGGTCTAGTCTCAGTAATCCACAACGAATTTGGACCGTTCACCGCCACAATTCCGCGGAGCTCATCGGGCCAGCTGAAACTCTGAGGGGCGCCAATATGGACGATGACGCCATTCGTGAAGCATGGGGCAAAATCCTCCAGGCACTCGCCGCAGACCCGGCCGTTACCCCTCCGCTTTACGGTTTCGCGAGTCTTGTCGAACCCAAAGGTGTCATGGCCGGGACCTTCTACCTGGAGGTTCCCAACGACTTCACGCGCAGCATGATCGAGGAACGTCTTCGTATCCCGCTTCTCGCAGCCATCGCATCGCTCGACGAAGAGGTCGGTGTTGCCACGTTCGCCATTGTCGTGAATCCAGAGATTTCCGCTCAAGATACTCTCGACACTCTGGGCGACCAAGACTTCAGGGATGTCATCACTGAGCCCACAATTATCGGCGCCCCCAACGAACCAGAATCTCACCTCAACCCCAAGTACACTTTCGACAGTTTTGTCATTGGCGGGTCAAACAGATTCGCCCACGCTGCCGCCGTTGCCGTTGCCGAAGTTCCCGCAAAAGCGTACAACCCGCTCTTCATCTATGGAGAAAGCGGGCTCGGTAAAACTCACCTGTTACACGCCATTGGTCACTACGCACAAAGTCTTTTCCCCACGATCCGCGTTCGCTATGTGAGCTCGGAGGAATTTACCAACGACTTCATTAACTCCATCGCCAACAACCGTGGTTCGGCTTTTCAAGCCCGTTATCGCAATATCGACATCCTGCTCATTGATGACATTCAGTTTCTTCAGGGCCGCGCCGAGACACAGGAAGCTTTCTTCCACACTTTCAACACGCTTCACGATCACAACAAACAGGTGGTCATCACGAGCGACCTGCCACCAAAGCACCTGACCGGCTTTGAAGACCGCATGGTGACCCGTTTCGAGTGGGGACTCATAACTGACGTGCAGACTCCTGACCTTGAGACCCGAATCGCGATCCTCCGCAAGAAGGCCGAAAAAGAACGACTCAACGTTCCGCACGAAATCCTGGAATACATGGCCACCAAAGTCACCAGCAACATTCGTGAGCTCGAGGGCACTCTCATCCGCGTGACTGCCTTCGCAAATCTCAATAAGCAGCCCGTCGACCTTGCCCTCGTGCAGACCGTGTTGAAAGGACTCATTTCTCTCGACGAAACGAACGTCATAGCGCCGACAGATATCATCAACACCACCGCCGAATACTTCAGGCTCGGTGTGGACGAACTCACCGGTTCGTCACGAGCGCAGGCCATTGCCACGGCGCGCCAAATTTCCATGTATCTATGTCGAGAAATGACAAACCTCTCGTTACCTAAAATTGGGCAGCTTTTTGGCGGGCGCGATCACACTACGGTCATGCACGCCTACAAAAAGATCGCTGAGCTCATGAAGGAGCGCCGCTCCATCTATAACCAGGTCACAGAACTGACGACACGGATCAAGCAAAAGAGCGCCGAACCCCGTTAACCCCTGTGGATAACCCTGTTGATACTTTTTGGTAACCCCGTGTTCTCCTGTGGATAACTTAAGGCCTTCTGTGGATTAGTGGGTTTGCGGCGCCCGTGCCTGTATCAAGGCTCTTTCGGTATCCCCCACCGGCTCACAACTTACAACCGTGTCGTTTCCTCAAAATTCGTGAACTGCCAGACGTTTTACACAGTATCCACAGACGTTAAGATTATTAATTCTCCTAACCATTAAGAAGAAAACTCAATAACCTTCACGGACCGCTCGAGAGAATATGCGGATGTCTGCCCGCCGACTAGCATGGGATACCCGGCTTCAGAAGAAAGAAACATTGTGAAATTTCAAGTCAACCGCGACGTGTTTAGCGAAGCAGTTTCTTTTGCCGTGAAACTGCTGCCGAGCAAGTTCAATCATCCCGTGCTTGGCGGTGTTCTCATTGAATCGACCGAGTCTGGAATTGTTTTGTCCTCCTTTGATTACGAGGCATCCGCCACCATCAAGATCGCGGCATCTGTTGATGAGCCAGGACGCATGCTTGTCTCGGGCCGACTTCTGGCTGATATTGCCAGTCGGCTTCCGGACGCACCCGTTGTTTTCTCCACTCAAGACAGCCGAGTTGTTATCTCGTGCGGTAAAGCTTCGTTCACACTGTTGTCTATGCCCCTTGAGGAGTATCCAGCGATTCCTGTGGTGACGGGGCGCTCCGGCAAGGTACCCGCTGATGTTTTTGCTGAGGCCGTGGGCCAGGTTGCGGTTGCCGCGTCTCGTGAAGACGTGACCCCCGTAATCACGGGAGTCCTCGTTGAGGTGGCGAACAATCAACTAAGCCTCATTGCGACAGATCGCTACCGCGTAGCTGTGCGCTCTATCGATTGGGACGGCTCCGACGGGGCCACCGACGTTACCGCGCTTGTACCCGTGCGAATAATTCATGAGGTGAGCAAGACGTTTGCTAGCTCCGGAATCATCACCATCACGTTCACCGCGGAAGGTGAGCGAGAACTGATCTCGTTCACTGCTGACGACAAGACCGTCACGTCCGTTCTTATTCGTGGCCAGTATCCGCCGATCCGCCGGCTTTTTCCTGAGTCGGTGGAAAACTACGCTGTGGTGAATACCGCGGAATTGGTCGAGGCTGTTCGTCGCGTAAAGCTGGTCCTCGAGCGTGATATCGCTATCCGCTTCACTTTCGGCAACGACGGGGTCATGCTGGAAGGGCTCGGCGGTGATAAAGCGCAAGCTACAGAAAAGGTGGACAGCACACTGACGGGCAGCGACATGACCGTGTCTCTCAAACCTGACTTTCTCCTCGATGGCCTCAACGCTCTTCACTCTGAATTTGCTCGCCTTGGCTTTACCATTTCCGAGGTCGGGAATCAGCCCAAACCCGGGCCCGTGCTGATCACCCGCCAGACCTCGGCAACGGATAATGACCCCGCGGGATATAAGTACCTGCTGCAGCCGAATCTCCTGATGCGCTAGTCATGTTTTTACAGCGATTAGGCCTCCGGGATTATCGCAATTATCGCGAGGTAGATGTAACGCTCGAACCAGGGGTTACTGTTTTCGTTGGTAGGAACGGTCAAGGCAAAACCAATCTTGTTGAAGCGCTGTATTTGCTTGCGTCGGGCAAGTCACATCGGATAAGCACCACCGCGCCGCTGATCCTTAAGGATTGCGAGACGAGTGTTATTCGCGCCACGGTTGTCGCACAAGATCGGGCCCTCCTGTGTGAGTGGGAGATCAACAGAGCGATGCCGGATCGTATTCAAATGAACGGCAACGCCAGCAAGTCAGGCGATCTTGCGCGGGCATTGAGTGTGGTGATGTTTGCTCCCGAGGATCTGGCGGTGGTTCGAGGTGATCCCGCGCAACGCCGGGCTCACCTCGATGAGATTGTCTCTTGGTTGTTTCCTCGCACTCGAGGGACCCTGGTTGACTATGAGCGCACGCTAAAGCAGCGCAACTCGCTCTTGAAGTCGCTCCGAACTCACTCACGCAGCACACCTGATAATTCAACGCTCGATGTGTGGGATGAGAAGCTAGTAAGCCTCGGAACAGATATTTTTGCGGCCCGCTTGGCAACACTTGCGCTCCTTGCTCCCCGGGTTTCCGACAGGTACCGCAGCATCGCGGGAGCCGATTATCAACCAGAACTGGCGATCACTCCTTCTGTGGAGATTACTCCGGAGAATTTTGGCGACTACGCAACCGTGTTTGCTGAACAGCTCACCGCGCAGCGCGCTGTGGATATCGAACGCGGTCAGACGATGGCCGGACCGCACCGAGACGACATGGCGATTTCTCTGAATGCGCTTCCCGCAAAGGGTTATGCCAGCCACGGTGAAACATGGTCTCTCGTGCTCGCTCTCCGTCTGGCCGAACTCGATGTGAAGCGACGAGAA
>JBIIKT010000111.1:0-4330 GCA_044233055.1 Microbacteriaceae bacterium | reverse complement strand
CATCGAATCACTTGCCGTGGGCCACTCCGAGATCGAGGGACTCTCGCGCATCACCGTGGTGGTTGACGTTGATCAGCTTCCCCTCGAGCAGGTGACTAAGCAACTCAACAAACTGGTCAACGTGATAAAGGTTGTTGAACTCGACATCGACCAGTCTGTTCAGCGCGAGCACCTGCTGATCAAGGTCCGCGTTGACAACACCACTCGTTCCGCGGTGCTCGAAGCGGTTACGCTGTTTCGCGCGCGAGTTGTTGACGTCTCGCCCGATGCACTTGTTATTGAGGTCACCGGCGACTCGGGAAAGACGTCCGCTCTCCTGCGAGTACTTGAGCCCTACGGGATCAAAGAAATCGCCCAGTCCGGCCGGTTGGCCATTGGCCGCGGCGCCAAGTCCATCACCGAACGCGTATACAAGTAACACCGCACGACCTGTTCTTTCACAACTCACGAACCACATAAACCCAAGGAGAAGTACAGTGCTGGAAATTCACTACGACAAGGATGCCGACCTCGAGCTCATCAAGAGCAAGAAGGTTGCCATCATCGGCTACGGCTCGCAGGGCCACGCCCACGCCCTCAACCTTCACGACTCGGGCGTTGAGGTCGTTGTTGGCCTGAAGGCAGGCAGTAAGTCGATTGCCAAGGCCGAAGAGGCCGGCCTCACAGTCATGACTACGGCCGAGGCAGCAGCATGGGGTGACGTCGTCGTCATTCTCGCCCCCGACCAGGTGCAGCGCTTCCTCTTTGCCGATGACGTCAAGCCCAACCTCACGCCGGGCAAGACTCTGGTCTTCGGTCACGGTTTCAACATCCGTTACGGCTACATTGAGGCTCCCGACGGCGTTGACGTGATTCTCGTTGCCCCCAAGGGCCCGGGCCACACGGTTCGTCGCGAGTACCAGGCCGGACGCGGTGTTCCCGTGATCGTGGCCGTTGAGAAGGACGCTTCGGGCAAGGCCTGGGACATGGCGTGGTCGTACTCCAAGGCCCTCGGCGCGCTTCGTGCCGGTGGCATCAAGACCACCTTCACCGAAGAGACCGAGACCGACCTCTTTGGCGAGCAGACCGTTCTTTGTGGTGGAGCATCGCAGCTCGTCATGTACGGCTACGAGACTCTCGTTGAGGCTGGCTACCAGCCCGAGATTGCGTACTTTGAGGTTCTGCACGAGCTCAAGCTCATCGTTGACCTCATGTGGGAGGGTGGCATCGCCAAGCAGCGCTGGTCGGTCTCTGACACCGCTGAGTACGGCGACTACGTGTCGGGCCCGCGCGTGATTGACCCGAGTGTGAAAGAGAACATGAAAGCCGTTCTCGCCGACATTCAGGACGGCACGTTTGCCAAGCGCTTCATCGCTGACCAGGATGCTGGTGCGCCCGAATTCATGGCCCTGCGCGAAAAGGGCGCTCAGCACCCCATCGAGGCCGTAGGACGCAACCTGCGAGAGATGTTTGCATGGCGTCCGCAGGACAAGGATTACACCGAGGGTTCGGCCGCTCGCTAGACAGTCGCGCCAGATGAGCAAACAGGATGATGATGCCCTGACGTGGGCAGGTGACCCCGATCGGGACACCACCAACATCACGTGGAGTGCTCCGAAGGCACGCAAGTCGTCGACGAGTCGTTCGTCGAGTGGCGGGTTGAGTAGGCCACAAAGTGGCCGTATCGAAACCGCTGGCCAAGCTCGTTCGTCGAGTGGCGGCGTAGCCGCTGTATCGAGACCTAAGAACGATGGTTTCGATACGCCGACTGCGTCGGCTACTCAACCAGCGACGGCCGGGTCGGCTACTCAACCAGCGACGGCCGGGTCGGCTACTCAACCAGCGGCGACGAACGCGAACGTTGAGCTGATTGTCACGGCCGTTTTTGCGGCGTGCTACCTGCTCATCACGGTTGCGTGGCTGATTGTTGCGCTCCGGAACCCGCTCGCGATTGCCGACCCCGTGGGCAACGCCATGTTCACCGTGGGGCTGTGGGCCGCGGTTGCGGCCGGGCCTCTCGTGTGCGCAGGCATCGTTGTTCTGGCCAAGCACCTGTCGCTGCTCAAGCAATCGCTGCTTTTTGTGCTCGGCATCCTGGTTCTCATTCCGTGGCCGTATCTGGCGTGGGCATCGTGAGCGCCGCATCAACTTCGGGAATCAGTGAAGAGAAACGCCCGGTTCCCGGCGGAGCGCCTTTGGCGGTGTGGCTCATCGCTCGCATCGTCACCATCGTCGTGTCGTTCCTGCTCTTCGGATATGCGGCGTGGTCAGGTGTCGGAAACTTCTTGGGTGTTCAGAATCAGAGCTTGCAGCTCGGCCTCGGCCTTACGCCCGTGGGTTGGGTGGCAACGCTCACGCTCGTTGTGCTGCCAGTAATTCTCTTTGTGGCGTGCATCGTTATCACGCGACGCATGCGTGTGAGCCACACGGTGTTTACGTTTGCCGTGGGTTTCGCGATTGTCTCGGTGGTCACCCTGAACATCGTGCTGGCACTGCCCCAGACAGCGATTTATGCCACCTAAACCGCCGGTTAGACTGGCGAGACACGCACTTTCGCGGGTCTTGCCCTGCTCACAGAGAGAAACGCACACGTGACTAAGCCCATCGTTGTGATTGCCGAAGAGCTGTCGCCCGCCACCATTGAGGCGCTCGGTCCCGACTTCGACGTGCGCTCGGTCGACGGCACCGACCGCCCGGCACTTCTCGAAGCGGTTCAGTCGGCGGCGGCCATTCTGGTTCGCAGTGCCACACAGGTCGACGCGGAGGTTATTGCGGCTGCCCCTAACCTCAAGGTGATTGCGCGCGCCGGCGTGGGACTCGACAATGTCGACATCAAAACGGCCACCACGGCTGGCGTCATGGTGGTCAACGCGCCCACGTCGAACATCATCTCGGCCGCCGAGCTCACCATCGGCCATATCCTCAGCCTTGCTCGATTCATTCCCGCCGCCCACGCTGCTCTCGCCAAGGGCGAGTGGAAGCGCAGCTCGTTTACGGGCACCGAGCTTTACGAAAAGACCATCGGCATTATTGGGCTCGGTCGCATTGGCGCGCTCATCGCCGCGCGCATGCAGGCTTTTGGTACGCGCATCGTGGCGTTCGATCCCTATGTGACATCGGCCCGTGCACAGCAGCTGGGCGTCGAACTGCTCTCGCTCGACGACCTTCTGGCCGAGAGCGACTTCATCACCATTCACATGCCCAAGACTTCCGAGACCACCGGCATGATCAGCAAACCGCAGCTGGCCAAGATGAAAAAGACCGCGTTTGTGGTCAACGTGGCGCGCGGTGGTCTGATCGACGAGGCGGACCTGTATGAGGCCCTCACCACCGGCGTGATTGCCGGGGCCGGGCTCGACGTTTTTGTGAGCGAACCGCCCAAGGGCTCTAACCTGCTCGACCTCCCGAACGTTGTGGTGACACCCCACCTTGGCGCCTCAACCGATGAGGCGCAGGAGAAGGCGGGCGTCTCGGTGGCCAAGTCGGTGCGCCTGGCCCTGGGTGGGGATCTGGTTCCCGACGCCGTGAACGTGGCCGGTGGCGTGATTGACCCGAGCGTGCGCCCGGGCATCCCGCTCATGGAGAAGCTGGGTCAGGTGTTCTCGGGTCTCGCGCACTCCAGCCCTGTCACGAGCGTTGAGGTTGAGGTTCGCGGTGAGATTGCCGAACACGACGTGAAGGTACTCAAGCTGGCCGCCCTCAAGGGAATCTTTACCAACGTGGTGAGCGAGAGCGTCTCCTACGTGAACGCTCCGCTTCTGGCCGAGCAACGGGGCATCGAGGTGCGCCTCACGGTTGAGCCGGAATCGCCCGATTTCCGCAACCTGCTCAGCATTCGGGGTGCCCTCAGCGACGGGTCTCAGGTGCAGGTGGGTGGCACACTCGTGGGAACCAAGCAGATTGAGAAGATCGTCGACATCAATGGCTATGAGGTTGATGTTCCCATCGATGATCACCTGATCATCATGCAGTACACCGACCGGCCGGGAATTGTGGCGGTGTACGGCAAAGAGTTCGGCGACGCCAGGATCAACATCGCGGGCATGCAGATTGCGCGCGACAAGCAGGGCGGCAAAGCACTGAGCGTCCTCACGGTCGACTCGCCCGTTCCCGCCACACTGCTTGAGAAGGTGCGCACGGCCATCGAGGCCGACGTCATGCTCGAGATTGACATTACGGAGTAACCCCATGGCGCAGACCATCAAACTTGCGATAATTCCCGGCGACGGCATCGGCCCTGAGGTGATTGATCAGGCGGTGCGCGTGCTCGACGCCGTGGCTCCCGGCTCCGGTGTCACCTTCGACAAGACGCACTTCTCACTGGGAGCCGACCGCTATCTGGCCACGGGCG
>JBIIKT010000110.1:0-4358 GCA_044233055.1 Microbacteriaceae bacterium | reverse complement strand
TCATTCTCAACAACGGTCGTTATGCCGTCATGGATCGCCTTGCCGAGAAATCGGGATCGGCCGAGCCGGCCTGGCCGCCCTTCGACGAGATTGACTTTGTCGACCTCTCGCAGTCACTGGGCGTAGAGGCCACGCGCCTCTCCGACTACGCGACCATGCGCCGCACGCTCGAAGAGATGGTGCCCACCCTGGCAGCACGCAACGATCCTCACGTGCTCGTGATCGACGTGGAGCCGGAGCAGCACTTCGCTCCGTAATATCTGCGCCGGTTGAGTTGGCGACGGAGTCGCCGTATCGAAATCGCACGCGGTCACTCCCAGCGTCACACGAACTGCTACAGCTTGGCGTTACCCAACCTGCTCGGCCACCAGATCTTGCGACCAATGTCGTACGCCAGCGCCGGCACGAGCAGCGACCGCACCAAGACGGTGTCGACAATCACGCCGAACGCCACGATGAAGGCCAGCTGCACCAGGAAGAGAATCGGAATAATGCCGAGTGCCGCAAACGTTGCCGCCAAAACAATTCCCGCCGAGGTGATGACCCCGCCCGTGACTGCCAAGCCGCGAAGAATTCCGGGTCTCGTTCCGATCTTCAGACTCTCTTCGCGGACACGTGTCATCAAGAAGATGTTGTAGTCAACGCCCAGCGCCACCAAGAAGACGAAGCCGAACAACGGCACGCTCGCATCGGCACCCGGGAAATTGAACACGTTGTTGAACACCAGTGCAGCAACACCCAGCGTGGCGCCAAAGCTCACCACAACCGTGAAGATCAGCACCAGCGGCGCGATGATTGAACGCAGCAGCAGCATGAGGATGATGAAGATGACGACGAGAACAATCGGAATGATTCTCACGAGGTCCGCCTGAGCGGTTTCGTTCGTGTCGAGCGCAATTGCCGTTTCGCCACCAATCAGAACGGTGGGGTCAACCTCGGCCAGCGAAGTGCGCAGCTCCTTGACCACCTTCTCGGCGTCGGCCGAATCCGGTTGGAACGTGAGCGTGGCGTTGATCAGCACCACGCCGTCGACCACCTTGGGGATGGGATCAAGGGCAGGAACAACGGGTGGGCCAGACGGCATTCCGCCGCCGGCCGCCTGAGCTGCCATGGTCTCGGCAATGGCAGCGGCCACGGCCTCCTGGTCCTGCTGCACCGACACCTCAGTGATGCCGGGGTTCTCAAGCGTTGCCGCCATTACCTCGGTGTAGTCGGCTTCCTGGGCAATAATCACCACGGGTGATCCCGAGCCGGCATCAAAGTGCTCGCCGAGAGCCTTCTGGCCATCCACCGATTCGATGTTGTTGCCGAGCAGGAAGTCGGTCTGCGGCAGTCCGCTGGCTTTGAGTCCGGGCAAAGCGGCACAGGCCGCCAACAGCACTACGAGCGTGACAATCCACGTGGTACGTGGGCGCTTGGCAATGAGCGTACCCACGCGACGCCAGAGGCCCCGAACACCCTCGAGCCCGGCAATCTTCTCGGCCGATGCGGCTTCAACCTTCTTCTTGCCGACCTTGGGCATGAAGGGCCAGAACGATACGCGGCCAAAGATCACCAAGACAGCGGGCAGGAACGTGACCGCCGCTAAGAAGGCGAAACCGATACCGAATGCCGCGATGGGACCAAGCGCCTTATTGGAGTTGAGGTCGCTGAAGAGCAGACAGAGGAGCGCCAAGATGACCGTGGCAGCTGAGGCGGCGATGGCCTCGAACGACCCGCGGAAGGCGCGTCCGATTGCCGCCCACTTTGACTGAACCTCGAAGAGAGCTTCCCTGTATCGCGAGACCATGAGCAGCGCGTAGTCGGTGGCCGCACCGATAACAAGAATCGACAGGATTCCCTGGCTCTGACCCGACACCTTGATGATGTCGTTGAGGGCCAGCCAGTAGATGCCCAGAATCGATGCCGAGAGCGCAAACACCGCGGTGAGCAACACGAGCACGGGAAGCAAAATCGACCGATACACAATGAGCAGAATCACGAATACTGCGCCCAGCGCAACAAGCAGCAGGATGCCGTCGATGCCGCCAAAGCCGTTGACAAAGTCGGCCAGCAAGCCGGCCGGCCCAGCAACGTAGGCCGTGTAACCCGCGGGAGTAGCTTCTTGAACGAGCGCACGCAGCTCAACGATGTCTTCGAGCAACTCCTCACCCGAAGCGCTGAACGGCACGATGTACTGAACGGCCGCACCGTCCTCCGAGGTGATGGGACCGATCACGCTCGTGGGCAGGGGATCTGTAGCCGGCGCCACACCGGGCGACTCCTGCATGTCGGTGGCCAGCTGGCTAAAGACCTCAATATCGCTGGACTCGACACTGCCGCTGTCGGCAACAATGACCACAATGGCCGGGACAAACTCGGAATCGCGGAAATCCTCTGCGATGGCGTTGACTTCGGTGCTTTGCGCGTTGGCGGGCAGGAATCCAGCCTGATCGTTGGTGGAAACCTCAGAGATCTTGCCGAACGTGGGACCACCCAACCCGGCGAGCGCGAGCCACACGATCACCAAAACGGCGGGGAGCAGGATGCGCAGCCAGCGGCGCGGGGTCCAGTCTTTGGCTTGGCCCTTGACTGCTTGGCCTTTCGCGGCCTGGTCTTTCACGGCTTGCTCTTTGAGGGCTTTTTCTTTCACGGTGTGCTCCTTTGCGACAACGCCAGAAATCCTAGCAAAGACGGCTGATTGGCTAAGCGGAGGGGAAGGGCGACGTAAAGACGGTCTCGTCGAGCGGGCGTCGCACGCGAGGCGCGGTCTCTCGTTCCTGAAGCGTCTCGTTGAGAAGTTCGGGAGCGCCCAGGTGCCCCACAACCGCGACGACGAAAACCTTCCACGAGGCGGGCACGTTGAAGTGGGCCGCCATGGCATCCCGATCAAAACCGGCGGCCTGATGCACGAACAATCCGTCGGCATGAGCCTGCACCGAGAAGTGGGCAACGGCCTGACCTAAGTCATAGGGGGCGTAGTCACGCGATTTGTTCTCCGGGTCGTCTTCGTACATGCCGACGACAATGGCTCCGGCGCTGGGGGCCCACGACGCATTCCAGCCGGAGAGGCGCTCGGTCATGGCTTCGAACGTGGCATCACCGCGCAAGCCCACGAGGAATCGCCACTCTTGAGCGTTGTTGGCCGAGGGAGCCCACCGGGCAGCCTCGAACGCCGGAGTGAGCTCAGCCATCGTGAGCGATTTTGTGGGATCAAAAGACCGCGGGCTCCAGCGCTCGGCGAGCACGGGGAGGATGGGGGTATTGGTTTTGGCAGCGCGCGACATGACAATCCTTTGTGGGTGAATGGGGCCGCCTACCAGAATCGAACTGGTGACCTATTCATTACGAGTGAATCGCTCTACCAACTGAGCTAAGGCGGCAGGGCACGCGAAGCGGGCCGGTTGAAAGCCTAGCCGACGCGGCGGCGTCGCACGAAAACGACCACAATGGCCGCAATGCCGGCAAGCACGCCCGCGCCGAGTGCCGACCAACCGACAATCTGCACGGTCGTGAGCCCGGCGTCCGTTGGGCCGTCACCCGCGCGCGTCACCGCAATAAGCGCCTCTGCCTCGGGGTCTACCGGCAGTTCTTCGCTCGGCTGCGTGGAGGGTTCTGCGGGGGTGGCCGGGTCTTCGCCGGGGGTCGCGGTGACCTCAAAGAAGAACGCACCATCGAGCTCGTGCCCGTCGACAGAAAGGTTGTGCCACGCAACCCGATACGTGCCCGGGGCCAGACTCTGGCTTATTGCCGAAGACATCACTCTGCCCGAGGCGTCGAGAGTCGCGGGCTCCTGGGGCACAGGATTTCCTGCTTCGTCAAAAAGCGAAATGTATGAGTACTCAAGAACGAGTTCTTCGGTGAAGGTCACCGAGATCACGGAAGGCGTGGTCACCTGCGTGTTGTCCACCGGGGACGTGGAGACAACTTCGGCGTGAGCGTTGGCCACGGATGCACCCGTGGCAACAAAGAAGGCGGCCACGAGGGCGATCACTGCGCCCCACACCAGCGAGCGAATACCTCGGTTACGAATCACGTTGTTCACTCCTTCATTGTCTCAGAGCGCGCTGCTACCGCCCAAAAAGCACCGGCAACCGGAAGAGTACGAACGAGACCCTAGGCGGCTTCGGGCAACACCGAGGCGATAAGCATGGCTTCGAGAGTGAGCAGCGGTGCCACGTTTGCCGAAATGCGCGTGCGCGCCTGCGCCACGGCATCGAGAGCGGCGAGGGTTTCGGCCGCCGCGGTTGCACCCGCGCGTTGCCTGAGTTCTGCCTCAAACTCCAAGTTTGTGAGATCTTCAGACACGCCCAACTGAAGCCGAAGCACGTCCCGGTAGACCGACATGAGGTCGACCAGGATGCGGTCGAGTCCGTCGC
>JBIIKT010000109.1:0-4366 GCA_044233055.1 Microbacteriaceae bacterium | reverse complement strand
CGGGCGGCGAGCAAAAGATGCTCGCCGTGGCGCGAACCGCGGCAAACCCGGGCGCACTCTGGATTCTTGACGAACCGAGCGAGGGTTTGCAACCAAAGAACGTCGACCGCTGTGCGCAGTTGATTCGAGAGGCTGCCGCTCGCGGAGTCGGCGTGCTGCTCGTTGAACAGCACCTCGGCATGGCTCTCACCGTGGCAGATCGCTGGCTCGTCATGGAAACCGGCGCTGTCATCGATCAGGGAAAAGTGTCGGCAAAAACTCACGAGACCGTCAGTCGACGGCTCGCCGTATGAACACCGAAAGGGACTCTAAGGACATGGTTACACGCACTCTCACAGACTGGCAGGCACTCTCGCCCAAGCAGAGAAGTGTTGCTCTCGACGAAGCGCATGCGGCGGCAGTAGCGTCCGCTGGCACCGGAACCTTTATCTCCATTGCCGAAGCGGGCGCCCTTTCTGAGGGCGGATCGGGTGCTCTCGCGGGAACTCCCATCGCCGTCAAAGACAACATTGATGTTGCCGGCCTTCCGACCACAGGTGGTAGCGGCTACCTCAACTTCTCGCCCGAGGTGAACGCCGATGTCGTGACCGCCCTGCGCTCGGAGGGCGCGGTTGTTCTCGGCAAGACAAACTTGCACGAACTCGCTTTTGGCCTCACGAGCAACAACGGCGCCCACGGGCCGGTGCGCAACCCCTTCGACCCGTCGCTCAGCGCAGGCGGTTCGTCGGGCGGTAGCGCAGCAGCCGTTGCCCGCGGAATTGTTCCGCTGTCGGTCGGAACCGACACCGGGGGGTCTATCTCGGTACCAGCAGCTTTCTGCGGAGTTTATGGTTTGCGGCCCAGTACCGGGCGTTACCCGTCAGACGGAGTCATCGGCCTGTCGTGGACGCGAGACACAGCAGGTCTCCACACAAACAGCGTTGCGGACCTGCGCTTTGTTGATGGCCTCATCACGGGCGAGAGCGACAGTGCGCAAGACGCGAAGCCTAAAGAAATCCGAATCGGCATTTCAGACGCCTATCTCGCCGATCTTGAGAAGACCGTGGGGGAGCGATTTGATGAGGCGATGTCGGCCTTGCGTGATGCCGGAGTTCAGCTCGTGCCGATCGAACTCGTCGACCACTTCGAGCTCACCGCTGAATTCAACATGACCGTGGTTGCGTTTGAATCAGCCCGCACGGTGATCTCGTATTTGCGAGGCACCGGTCTGTCGGGACTCCCGGACGATTTGGCTGCCGTTTCCAAAGTGACCAAATCTCCCGATGTCGCAGGCGTGATGGGCTTTATTCACGACAATCCCGTCCCCGTCTCGGAATACCGCCGCGCTGCGACCAACCGCTGGCAGATGCGCAGGCAGTTCATCGCCCAGCTGGACGCGGCCGGGGTGCACGGGATTATCTTCCCCACCGTGCCAATTTTGCCGCCACTTCTCGGGCTGGATGCTGAGATTGAGTTCAACGGCACTACTCGCCCCATCTTCGATACGCTCACGCGTCACACGTCACCAGGCTCGTTTATGGGAATGCCGATGGTGACCGTGCCGACCGGAGACCCGAAAGCAGTTCCCGTCGGGCTGACCGTCATGGGTCGCCCCTTCGATGACCGCGCCGTCCTTGGGGTCGCCGATACGGTTTCGAAGATACTGCGCCCTACCGGCGACCGTTCATGATCTGACGGAATCCTTCAGACGTAACCTCGACCAATTCGGTGGTGAGCACCTGACCTCGGTCGCGGCTGAGGAGACGCGAACCGCCGAGCCGGGTGGAGCGAAGCACCGCACTGATTTCCGCGGGCTCCGAACTCTTGGCGATACCCAGCGCCTGCGCATAGAGGTGGATGCTGTCATAAACAGACTTAGCCAGGCTGCTCAAGCGGGGAGCTAGCTCGCCGAATCTATCCCGGTAGCGGCGAGCGACCGCGTCCATCTCGTCGGCAAGAGTCGGCATGAAGTATTCCTGCGTAGACCAGATTCCATCGGCTTCGGCGCGCCCAATGTGATCAAGAAGTGAGTCGTCGAAGTTGGTCGCGAGAGTCCGAAAGCGTGAGCGCAATCCCGACTCGAAAAAAGCTCGTTCAAAGAGCACGGCGTCAATGCCAACGAGCGAGGACAGGATAAGGTCCGCTCCGCTCCGAGAGATCTGTTCGATAACTTCGTCGAATTGGGTGGTGCCTAGTGGCTGGTAGTGCTCTCCAGCAATCACACCGTGATGCTGTTCAATCACCTCGTTGGCTACCATGCCGATTGAACGGGGCCACACATAGTCTGAGCCCAAAATGAACCAGTGTTTGGAGTTCGTCTGATCCATCATGAGCGGCACAGACGCCGCCAACTGGTCGAGAGGGGTTTCCCCGAACTGGAAAAAGTTAGCGCCAGACGTTGTATGCTCGCTCATCGCGGCAGACAAAAAAAGCGTTCCACGCGCGAGCGCGACCGGGCGAATCGCCTGCAGGGAAGCAGAAGAAATGCAGGCAACGACGACATCACACTCGTCGGTCAGGGTGAGTCGGTTGAAGGCGGCGAGCGCGGCGCCCTGATCAGTCCGGTCGTCTGCCACGACGAGTTCGGCGGAAATGCGGCCAAAAGCTGAACTAGCGTTGAGCTCTTCGACCGCGAGTATGGCGGCATTGGCCACAGCCCGACCCAGGAGGCCCGCGGTTCCCGACAGAGGGGCGAGGAGCCCAATTTTCAAACCACCCGGCTTGTGGCCTTCGAGTTCCGAGGCGGGGGCGGCCGAGAACCACGGAAGGCACTCGGGGCCCAACTGCACCCGCACCGTGATGCGTGTTCCGCCGTCAATCGGCTTGAGGTCAACGCGGATGTGGCCGCTCCAGGGGGTCTCCTGAACGAGGATCACGCGCTGGCCCTCAATCACTTCCACAATGCGACCGGACGATTCGATTGTCGAACCGTCAGGATGAGGAATGCTGAACATTACGGCGGCACCGACCTCGAGCTGGCGGCAGTGCGCGAGCATGGGCCAGCCGTCGGTGTCACCGCTCGAGAGTTGGCGCCACAGTTCGCTGGGCGTCTTTGCAGACTCCGCGTTGACGAAGAAGCTGAGATCCCCGGCCAAAGCTACCGCCTGTCGGGCTCCGTGTCGGCTGCCAAGTTATTGACGTCGTCCTGGTACACGTCGCGCAAGAACTGCAAGACGTCATCGGCGCGGTTGGGGCCGAGCGAGTAGTAGCGAAACTGGCCTCGGCGTTGTTCGACGACCATGTCGGCATCCCGAAGAACGCGCAGGTGAGAAGAGATGGCTGCCCGGGTGACATCGGGAAAGTGCTCGGCGAGGGCATTGACGGCGAGCTCGGTGTCTTTGCTCAGAATTTGCAGGATCGACCGACGGGTCGAATCCGCCATTGCCGAGAATGCCATCTTGGTACTGTCGGGCATTTTTCCTTCTTCACTCCCCGCCATTATGCGACCAATATCTATTGGTAATCGAAGTAGGTAAATGTATGCTTACCTCTTAGTACTTTATCCTACTCACAAGTAAGGTTACGGGTTTCGATGGCGAAAGTCCACAACAAACACGCTGACGCGGGCCTCGTTCTTGACGAGGGTGAGGGGCTTTCCTCAGGTGAACTCGCGGAACTCCAATTGGGTCGTCTGCAGTGGAGTGTTCGGCACGCGTACGACAATGTCGCTGCCTATCGTGTGAAATTCGACGCTGCCGGAGTGAGCCCCGACGACATCCGCTCGCTCGACGACATCCGCCGGTTACCCTTCACCACCAAAGAAGATCTTCGCCAGAACTACCCGTTCGGCATGTTTGCCGTGCCCTCTGAACGCGTGGCCCGCATTCACGCCTCCTCGGGCACCACGGGCAAGCCGACGGTCGTCGGCTACACGCAGAACGACCTCGACGTGTGGGCCACGGTGGTCGCACGCAGCCTACGCGCCTCAGGAATAAGAGCCGGTATGCGGGTCCACAACGCCTACGGGTATGGGCTTTTCACCGGCGGCTTAGGAGCCCACGCTGGCATTGAGAAGCTTGGCGCGACTGTCATACCCGTTTCAGGCGGGCAAACGGCTCGCCAAGTACAGCTGATTCAGGACTTCACCCCCGACGCAATACTGTGCACGCCGAGCTACCTGCTGACCATTGCGGACGCCATGGAAGAGGCCGGCATGGATCCTCGATCATCGAGTCTTCGCGTTGCCGTTCTTGGCGCTGAGCCGTGGACGGAAGAGATGCGTCGCGAACTCGAGGAACGACTGGCCATAGACGCCGTGGATATCTACGGACTCAGCGAGGTGATGGGGCCCGGCGTCGGCAACGAGTGTGTCGAGACCAAAGACGGCCCGCACATCTGGGAGGACCACTTCTACCCCGAGATCATTGACTCGGAGACGGGCGAGGTC
>JBIIKT010000108.1:0-4371 GCA_044233055.1 Microbacteriaceae bacterium | reverse complement strand
CCCCGCTCAGCGTCTTGGCCACCACGTAACGTCCGCACACGATGCCATGTTAGGCGAGCCCCGCAGGGCACGGGCTATTTAGCGCCGAGGGCCTTAAGAAGCTGGGGCTTGGTCATCGACGAATAACCCGCGATCTTCTTTTTGCGGGCTGCCTCCTTGAGCTCGGCTACCGTCCAGGTGGAGTTGGGCTGTGTTGCGAGATTGATGTCATTCTTGACATCGGCAACAATGGCCTCGCCGGCGGATTTCGCCGCGCGGGCGGCCTCGGTAACGTTCTTGGCGGTGTCATTCGCCGTGGACTTGACCGTCTTGACGGCCGATTTCGTGGAGGCCTTGGCGGTCTTGACTGTGTCTTTGGCTGACTTCTTAGCGCCCTTCACGGCCTTCTTGACGTCGCGCTTGACCTCGTCAATCGTCTGACCAACCTCAGATTCAATCTCAGCACCCAACTTGCGAGCCGCCTTCGTGCCCTCTTTTGTCTTGCGCGAGAAGAATCCCGAAACCTTGTTGGCCATGGTGTGTACCTTTTCTATTATTCATCGAGTGCGGACTCGCCAATTTTAGCTTGCGGGGGACGGTCACTCTGCAACACCCACGTGTAACAGTTCGTAGGGGACCTCGCGCGCCGGAGCGGGCACGGCCAAGATGGTGTCAACACCAATTCATGTCCCCCACCAAGGAGAAATCATGGCAAACACTTCACTTCGCAAGCGCCTCTCGCTCGGCGCCGCAGCAGCCGTCGCAGCCGCCGCGCTGCTGCTCTCGGGCTGCGCCAGCGGCACCTCGGGTGACTATGTCACCGAGGGCAAATTCACCGTCGGCACCGGCGAGCCCGCCTACTACCCTTACGTCATCGATGACACGCCCGAGTCGGGCGAGGGCTTCGAGTCTGCAGTGGCATACGCCGTTGCCGAGAAGCTCGGCTTCGCAGCCGACAATGTCGTCTGGGTCCGCACCACTTTTGATGCGGCCATCGCACCCGGCGCCAAGGACTTCGACATCAACCTGCAGCAGTTCAGCATTACCGAAGAGCGCAAGGCGAACGTCGACTTCTCGTCGTCGTACTTCTCTTCACCGCAGGCCGTCATCACGATAGAAGGCTCGAAGGCTGCCGGCGTCACCGATATTGCCGGTCTCAAGGGACTGCTCGTGGGTGCCGCATCGGGAACCACCAGCTTCACCGTCATCGAAGAGCAGATTGCCCCCACCGCCGGTGCGCAGGCATTCAACTCGAACGACGATGCCGTACTTGCGCTCACCAGCGGTCAGATCGATGCCCTCGTGGTCGACCTGCCGACAGCCTTCTACTTGACCGGTGCTCAGCTCGACAACGGCGTACTCCTGGGACAGCTCCCCGCCGCAGCCGAGATCAGCGACCAGTGGGGCCTCGTCTTGCCCAAGGGCAGCAAACTCACGGCAGCAGTCACCAAGGCTCTCGATGAGCTGAAGGCCGACGGCACGCTCGATGCCATCATCGAGAAGTGGCTGGGCGCAGACGCAGGCGCGCCCCTGCTCAAGTAACGACTATTCTCACAGTTGTGAGTAATGACCTCGAGGCCCGGCGGCCCAGCACTATTGAGCTGGAGCGCCGGGCCTTCAGGCGTCGCCAGAGCACGCGATCGGTCATCATCTCGCTGGTCAGCACTGTGGTGTTCGCCGTAGTGATCTGGATCGCGGTGGTGAACGCCCCCGGCTGGCAACAGGTTCAGAATTCATTCTTTAACTGGGACACCATCGTTGAGGCATTCCCGCGCGTGGGCGAGGGCCTGTGGCTTAACATCCGCGTGCTGTTCTATGCCACGATCGGCGTGGCCGTGGTGGGCCTCATCATCGCCACCGTGCGCACACTGCGCAGCCCGGTGTTCTTTCCGCTGCGCGCTCTGGCCGCCGGATACACCGACCTCTTTCGTGGAATGCCGCTCATCATTGTGCTCTACCTCGTGGGCTTCGGAATTCCCGGTCTCAACCTGTTCTCGCGCATGCCGCTCGAATTCTGGGGAACTCTCGCGCTCATCACCACCTACTCGGCCTATGTGGCCGAGGTGTTTCGGGCCGGCATCGAGTCGGTGCACCCGTCGCAGCGTCTCGCGGCCCGTTCGCTCGGACTCTCCTACGGAAAGACCCTGCGCCTCATCGTGATGCCACAGGCGATTCGCAAGGTCACGCCCGCGCTCATGAACGACTTCATCGCGATGCAAAAAGACGTGGGACTGATCTCGGTATTGGGCGCGGTTGATGCGGTGCGCGCTGCGCAAATCGAGACAGCGGCCGCGTTCAACTTCTCGCCCTACGTTTTGGCCGGGCTCCTGTTTGTCTTGCTGTCTCTGCCCATGATTCGCTTGAGCGACTGGTACACCGCACGCCTACGCAAGCGCGAACAGATGGGTGCGCTGGTATGAGCCCGGCGGCAGGACGCGCGGCTGGGAGTGCCGAGCAGGCTGTGTTGCGCATCGACAACGTCGTCAAGTCGTTTGGCGACACCCACGTTCTTCGCGGCATCAACCTCGACGTCAAGAGCCACGAAGTTGTGGCTCTCATCGGTGGATCAGGGTCGGGAAAATCCACCCTGCTGCGCTGCATCAACCTGCTCGAACAGGTTGACGACGGTCGGATTTTTCTCGACAACCGCGAACTCACCGACCCCCGCATAAAGCAAGACGAGGTGCGCACCCACATTGGAATCGTTTTTCAGCAGTTCAACCTTTTTCCTCACATGACAGTCCTGAACAACGTGGCACTTGCTAATCGTCAGGTTTTCAACAAGAGCAAGCACGAGGCGCGCGCGGAGGCACAGTTACTCCTTGACCGAATTGGTCTCGGCGACAAGGCAAACGAATTCCCCGATCGTCTCTCGGGCGGCCAGCAACAGCGTGCCGCCATGGTGCGTGCCATCGCCACGAACCCTCGAGTACTTCTCCTTGACGAGGTCACCAGCGCCCTCGACCCCGAACTGGTGGGCGAGGTGCTCGACCTCATTCGAGAACTTAAGCAAACAGGCGTGACCATCGTGATGGCCACACACGAAATGGAGTTTGCGCGCGACGTGGCCGACCGCGTGGCATTTCTCGACAACGGTGTGATTCTCGAAGAGGGAACCGCCAAAGAAGTGTTGACGAAACCGCGGGAAGCTCGAACGCGGGAATACCTTAAGCGCTTTCACCAGTCGCGCTAGACCCGCGCTCGGTCACAGGCTTCTGAGCCACGATTAGGCCACAATGGAGTCATGATGGCGAAGACTGATTCGCGGCGTCGCTCCGCGTGGCCATGGGTGGTGGCGTTCATTGCCGTGGTCGTGACGCTGGGTATCGCCGGTTGGCTCACCGGAATCCTGCAATTTGGGTCGCCCGGAGAACCCACAGCCAGCGGAGCGAGCACAGCCACCGCTTCGCCAACCAGCGCCTCTCCGAACGCCACCGGGATTCCCGCGCCCTTGCCCACCACTGATCGCCTCGCGCTCAACCAGCAGATTCGCGAGGCACTGTTTACCTGCGGCGAAAACCTGCTGCCACTCAGCCAGCTCACCACGGACCCCGTGACGTTCATCTACGCGGCGTCGGATGCTCCACCCACCGTGGGTCGCGACCAGGCCGTCTTCGACCTCTGCAATCGATTCCTCGGAGGCACAAGTTGGGTTGACCTCAATGACGAACAGTTCAACACCGTGCAGAACGGTGACTACGGACAGTGGACCAGCAACAACGCCGTGGCTGTGCATGACGACGCGGGCAACGTCATCCTGATCAGTCTCAACGAAGCAAACCAAATTGCGGTCCTCCTTTGGGGACCGGCGGGCGCCGTCGCTTACTAGAGGAGAGCGGGGGCAGGAGCCGTTGGCATCCCACAGGGATGCCGCCTCCCAAATCCTGCACACCACCAGAAACAAAAAGAAAACCGCCCGGTAGGGGCGGTTGTTCTTTTTGTTGCGGGGGCAGGATTTGAACCTACGACCTCTGGGTTATGAGCCCAGCGAGCTACCGAGCTGCTCCACCCCGCGTCGGTACTCCAAGATTAGCAGAGGTTGGTGAGTGCCAAAAACCGGAGGTTTCGATAGGCCGACTGCGTCGGCTACTCAACCAGCAAACGGGCTAGGGCGCGGCCCACACCTTGATTGCCCGGCGTTCGTTCATTTCCACATAGGCCGCGGGGAGTTCTTCCAAGGTCATGCGGCGATCAAAGACATCGCCCGGTGTGATCTCACCCGCGAGCACTGCGTCAATGAGCGCAGGCGTGTACAAACGCGACGGTGCCACTCCCCCAACGAGTCCGATGTTGTGGCGGAACATACGCCCGAGGGGTGCGCCCGATCCGTGCGGCAATCCCACGAAGCCCACTGTGGCTCCGGGGCGCGCAATGCCGACGGCCGTGGTCATC